>JBCCLG010000458.1:0-5095 GCA_039027015.1 Acidobacteriota bacterium
AGACCCCTGCGATCCCACCTCGGGTCTCGGCATCGCGGTCGAAGGCGGAGAAGAGAGGGGGCCTTTCGACCTCATCCTCGACTCCGGCCCCGGGTTTTCGGTCGAGGTGCGCTCCCAGGCCGACCAGCCGATCGTCGGCGCCACGATCGACCTCTGGCGCGGCACTGGCGAGTACCTGAGGCCGTTCTTCACCGACGCGAGCGGCCGCGCGGAAATCCCTCTCGAGGAGGGGCTCTACCTCCTCTCCACCGACAACGGTCAGGGCCTGATCGATCAGGTGTGGTCAGAGGATTTATGCCCCGACGGTCCTGCCTTTCTCGGACGCTGCGATCTCTTCCTCGGGACGCCTGTCGATCTGACCGCCGGGGAGTCGCTCACCGAGATCGCCTTTCGGCTCGAGGACCCGGCGGTCCTTTTTTCCGACACTTTCGAGTCGGGAGGGTTGGAGGCCTGGGACGCTTTCGCCGGAGAACCTTCAGCAGGGGAGTGAGGAATTTAACTACTCTTATTGTAGGGTAGTGGCGTTAAACGCTAGTTTCGCATCCCCTGCCCGCGTCGTCTGGAGAACCCAATGCGTCCGCTCGTCCTGGCATTCCTCTTTCTGTCCGCACTCTTCCCCACGTCCCGCTTGGCGGCTGACGCCGCCGCCCCGGGCTCTTCCGAGGGAAACCTGGACCTGCAGCAGGCCGTGGCTCGCGAGGTCGACTCGGCGCACCGGGAGCTTCGGGAGGTGGCCCACCGAATGGCCTCGAGGGCCGGCGAGGCTTCACCACCGGGCCTCTCACGGCTTGGTGAGCGCCTCCGCGAGCTGCGGCGCTTGACGCTTCAGCTCTCGGCGGAAGCCCGCGGCCTTGAAAACAAGTGCAGGGCGCTGATACGCCTCGTCGAGAGCCTGGAGCGGGGCAGCGTGCCGGCGTCGCTCGTGCCCGCGGAGCCGCTCCTGGCGGATTCGCGGACGGCCGCCGAATGCTCCTCAGCGCCGACTCTCGAGCCCGGCGACCGGGTGGGCTCAGGGCTCCACGATCGGGTTGGCTGGGTGCGTTTCGTGGCGCCTCGCGACGGCCTTTTCGCCGCCGATACCTTCGGCTCCTGGGGCGACGCGGCGATCGCGGTCTTTGGCTCCTGCGCTTCGGCCAAGCCGCTGGCCGAGGCCGACGACACCCAAGGCCTGCAGGCCCAGGTCGCCTTCGAGGCCGCGGCGGGGGAGTCGCGGTGGATCCGCGTTGAGGCCAGCGGTCCGCCCAGCGTCGGAGTTGGCGTCGCCAGCACCGTGACCGGCCGCGTCACGGATCTCGACGGCGCGCCGGTTCCCGGCATCCGCGTCAGGCTCGATGAGGTAAACGGACTCGCGTTTTTCGGCGCCTTCACCGGCGAGGACGGCACCTTCACCATTCCCGTCACGCGGGCGGGAGGCTATCTGGCCTATACGGACTTCTTCTCGCCCCCGGTGCCCTTCCTGAACGCCGCTTTCCCGGACGCCGTGTGCTCCGGGCCGTGCCCGGAGGAGGCGACGCCGTTCAGCGTGCCGGCCGACTCGACGGTGGAGGACATCGACTTCGTGCTGAGGCGGGGCGCGCGGATCACCGGCAGAGTGCGCGCCGACGGTGTGCCGCTGCGCGGAGCCCGAGTTTCGCTTTTCGACCAGGACGGCTTCTCGAAAACCGAAGTTCTGGCGGACGACGCCGGGCGCTACGTGATCGGCGGCCTCCTGCCGGGCGGCTACCGGCTGAGCGCCGACGATCCCGAGACCACGGGCGAGGTGTGGCCCGGCGTGCCCTGCACCCCCGCCTGCGATCCGCTGGCGGGCGACGTGCTCAGCCTGGAGCTTGAAGAGGTTGCCTCCGGCATCGATTTCGCGCTCGAGCGGAAGGGCTCGATCTCGGTGCAGCTGACCGACTCGTTAACCGGCGCGCGCCTCACCTTCGGCAGACTTTCGGTCTTCAACGCCTCCGGATTCGGCGTGGATTCCGCCTCGGGTCTGACCCCCACGGTCGGCGGACTCGAGGCCGGCACCTACTTCGTGGACGTCGAGAGCTTCGGCTACAGCCGCCAGCTCTGGCAGGGTGTCGACTGTTTCTTCGGCTGTGATCCCCTGACCGGAACGCCTCTTGTGGTGGCCGAAGGAGAGGCCGTGGAGCTCATCGTGCCCATGAACCCTCTCGGCTCGCTGTCGGGCCGGGTGACCGCCGACGGCTCCGACGCGTCGGTCGCCAACGCGCGGGTTTCCTTCCAGACCCCCGCGGGCTCCATTCTCAGCCTCAACACCTTTGTCGACGGCGGGTGGCTGCGCGGCAACCTGCCAGCCGGCCCGTATCGGCTGATCTTCGGCGCCGAAGGCTTTGTCGAGGAAGCCTGGGACGATCAGCCGTGCCCGGCCGACGGCTGCACGGTGGAGGGAGACGTGATCGATTTGGGGCCCGGTGAGGTCCTTACGGGCTTCGATGCTGCCCTCGCCGTGGCGGGCTCGATCTCCGGCACGGTCTCGGAGTCCTCGGGCGCGCCCGCCCGCAGCCCCGCCGCCGTGAGGCTCCATCTCCCGAGCGGCGAGATTTTCCGCGAGACCCTCACGGGCCCGAGCGACAGCACCTTCGAATTCGGCGATCTGGCGCCCGGGCCGTACTTCGTCACAACCCTCTCGGACGCCTACCGGGACGAGCTGTGGGACGACCTGCCCTGTGAGGACCCGGAGGCTTGCGACGTCACAGCCGGCACTCCCGCCGTGGTGACCGGCGGTGCGGTCACCGCGGTCGACTTCGTTCTCGAGCGGGTGCCGACCCTGTTCGGCCGGGTCACCGCGCTGGAGACGGGGGAGGGCCTTGGCACCGGACGCGTGGTTCTCTACAGCCCCGAGGGCAATTTCGTCGCCAGCGCGCTGACCGACGCTCAGGGGTTTTACGAATTCTCGCGGCTTGAGCCGGGCCTCTACCGCGCCCTGGCATCGGGGCCCGATTCGCGGATTCCCGTGCTGTCGGGAGGCGAGACCTGTACCTTGGGTGTTCCTGCGGGCTGCTCGACCACCGACGGCGAAATCTTCGAGATGCCGAGCGACTCCTCCCTCACCCTCGACTTCGCGCTGCCCCAGGGCGGCGAGATCGTAGGCCGAGTGAGCCTGGCCGACGACTCCGGCACCTTTCTCCTCAGCCAGGTGAGCCTCTTTAGTGCCGAAGGGGCCTTCCTCGGTGTCGACTCCTCGACGGGAGCCTCGTTCAGATTCCAGGGTCTCGAAACGGGCACATACTTCGCGGTGGCGGACTTCGGCAGCCCCTTCATTCTCGAGATTTGGCAGGGAGTCGAGTGCCCGGACGTGGCCGGCGACTGCGATCCGACCACCGGGACACCGATTCTGGTGCAGCGCGGATCGATCAACACCGAGGTCGAGTTCACCGCGCGCGCCCGAGGCTCGATCTTCGGCACGGTGAGCAGCCGCTTGACCGGCGAGCCTCTCGACCGGTCGGCGGTGCAGCTGTTCGATTCTGAGGGCGTGATCCAGCGACTGGTTCCGGTCGGAGTGATCGGCGATTTCAGGTTCACCGGGCTCCTTCCCGGGACCTACTACTTAGGTACCGCCAGCACCGACGGCTATCTCGATCAGATTTTGGGCGGCGAGGTCTGCGAGCCGGGCCCGTGCGACGCGACCACGGGCCTCGCCATCCAGGTGGCCGACGAGACGGTGAGCGGACCTTTCGAGATCGACCTCGAGCCCGGCCCCGGATTCGCGGTGGAGATTCGCTCGCGGGCGGGTCAGCCGATCGCCGGCGCCACTCTCGATCTGTGGCGCGGCTCGGGCGACTACCTTCGGCCGATCGCCGCCGACGCCCGCGGCCGCGCCGAGATTCCTCTCGAAGGCGGGCCCTACCGCCTCTCGACCGACAACGGCCAGGGCCTGATCGATCAGGTGTGGCCCGAGGTTCCCTGCCCCGACGGCCCGGCCTTCCTCGACCTGTGCGACCTTTTGGCCGGCGACGTCCTGCAGCTGAGCGAAGGGCAGCCGCTCACCGAGATCGTCTTCGAGCTGGAGGATCCCTCGATACTCTTCTTCGACACCTTCGAGTCCGGCGGCCTCGAGGCCTGGAGCTCGGTCACCGGCAGCGGCCTCTGATCACTCGGGCTTCCGAGTCGAGCCGGCGAGGCGAGGCGTGCCGTCACGGGCGCGCGCGGATCCCGAGAATGAGGAGCGTCAGGGCCTGGACGACCTCCAGGCCGCCCGAAACGGCGTGGAGGGAAGACTCGGGCAGGGGCTCTCCGGCCATCACCAGGGCGACCCGGGCATCTAAAGCCGGCAGGAAGTAGAGCGACTGCACGGCCGTGACCGCCGCCAGAACGGCGGCGGCGGCGAGGGCGCCGCGGTCCTGCCCGAGGCTCGGGCGGTGCCGCCAGGCCGCCACCAGCACGGCGACCAGGAGGAGCCACTCAAGGCGATCGAGCAGCCGGAAGGTCACCCGGCCGACCTCGAGCGCCACTGGCAGAGTCAGGGTCTCGGCCTGAAACTTTGCCGGAGTCGCGAGGAACGAAACCCCCAGGATGAGGCCGAGCCAGGTCCACGAGAGAAATTTCAGCATCTGCTATCTCCTGGCGGAAGCCCGGCCGCGAACTGCGGCCGGGGGCTGGCGCCGCTGCGAAGCCTCAAGCTATCAAGAAGGAGAGGCGAGGCCGCCGCGAGCCCTCGCCGGGAAACCTGAGATTCCCTCGATTCGTAGGATCGGGACGGGCCCCCAGCCTCCTCGAGCCGGAGGCGAGGGGCTGCTAAGATACTTAGCGCTCTTTCTCTCATCGTTTTCTCCCCGCTCTTTCAACAACTCCGCCACGAGCCCTTGGAATTATGTCGAGCCCCCCTTCACTTCAAGCACCCTCATGGAGCCTTCCTCAGGCCTCGGGATCGTCCCGCGGCGCTGCGCCGAATCCCAGGCGCTTTCTGATCGTGATCCTCGCCGCTGCCGCGGCGCTGACGGCATGGCCCGCGGCGGCCGAGGACGTCGATTTCTCGCTGTCCTCGGACCCGATCGGCGCGCCGATGCGCACTCGGGATTTCACCTTCCCGAGTTATCTGCTGCTCAGCTTTGCACCGCAGCCCACCGACCCCCTGACCCGGGGGAAG
>JBCCLG010000459.1:0-5090 GCA_039027015.1 Acidobacteriota bacterium
CCGGCGCGGGCGCCTCGGCGCCTTCTTCCAGCGCGGCTGCCTGCTCCAGCCGGCGGGCCGCCGGCATCAGGCGGTGGTGCAGGGAGCCTATGGCCTCGTTGTAGGCGCCCACGGCGGCGTCGAGCCCGCGGCCGACCCGGCCGAAGTGCCCGAGCATGATGCCCAGGCGCTGGTGCAGCTCGCGCCCGGCGGCGGCGATGCGCTCGGCGCCCTCGGTGACGTGCTGGCGCTGCCAGCTCCAGGCCACGGTGCGCAGCAGGGCGAGCAGGGTGACGGGGGTGGCCGGCAGAACTTTTCTCGCCACGCAATACTCCAGCAGCTCCGGATCGCGCTCGAAGGCGTCGGCGAGCATGCCGTCGTGAGGCAGGAACATGACCACGAAGTCGGGCGCCTGGGGCAGGCTCTGCCAGTAGGCCTTCGAGCCCAGCTCGTCGACCCTTTTCTTGAACGAGCGCAGGTGCTCGTCGAGCTTGCGCCGCCGGGCCTGCTCGGTGCTCTGCTCCGACGCCGCCAGGTAGGCGACGAGGGGAGTTTTGGCGTCGATCGGCAGCTGGCCCGAGCCCGGGAGGTGGACGACCATGTCCGGCCGCAGGCCGCCCTCGACCACCGGCTGCTCGAGGAAGTCGACGTGGGGCCGCAGGCCCGCCATCTCCACCAGCCGGCGCAGCTGCACCTCCCCCCAGCGGCCGCGGCTGCCCGAGGAGGTCGACAGCGCCTGCTTCAAATCGCGGGTGCTGCCGTGCAGCTCGCGCTGGGCGTCGCGCAGCAGCACGATCTCCCGGCGCAGCTCCTTGTAGGCCCCCTGGCGCTCCACCTCCAGCTCGCGCACCTGGCTGTCGAGGGAGGCCAGGGTTTGGCGCAGGGGAGTGACCAGCCGCTCCATCTGCTCCCGGGAGCGCTCGCCGAGTTCGCTTCCGCCCTCGCGCAGCACCCCTCGCGCCAGGCTCTCGAAGCTGGCTCGCATATGCTCCTCGGCACGCTGCAGCCACTCGAGGCGCTCCTCGGCGGCGCTGCGCCCGGCGCGAACCTCGCTCAGCTCGACCTCGAGGCGCCGGTTTTCCTCCGCGAGGGTCTCCGCCCGGCGCCCGGCGTCCCGGAGCCAGTGAAGCCGCTCGCGCAGCGCCGTTTCCCGCGAGCGCATCAGGCCGTAGCCGAGGAGAAGGCCGAGCCCGAGGCCCAGGAGCGCCGCCGTCAGCGGCGGGCCCCAGGCGGGAACATCCGTCGCCGTCCCGGGGGGCGAAAGGGTCAGCAGAACGCTCGGATGAAGAGCCATCCAGTCCACCCCGGCATCCTATCCCGCCGCCCCTGGCGGTCCCCCGAGGGCCGCCGATATTGCTGAGGTCGCGGGCGCGCGGTACCATCGAGATCCGCGCGCCGCGTTCCGATCCGGCCCGCCTGCTCACCCTTCCGCTTCCCGTCCTGTTCATTCCGCACGATCGATATCGGCCGCAAGGAGTCGACCTTGGATTTCTCACTGACTGATGAACAAAGGGCGGTCCGCGACGCCGCCCGCGACTTCGCCCTCGGCGAGGTCGACCCGATTGTCGACGAATGCGACGAAGCCCAGCGCTTTCCGATGGAGGTGATCAAGAAGTCCGGCGAGCTCGGCTTCCTGGGCATCATCTTCCCCGAGGAATACGGCGGCGCCGGCATGGGCTACGTCGAGTACGTTTTGGTGATCACCGAGCTGTCGAAGGTCTGCCCGTCGGTGGGCATCACCATCGCCGCCCACAACTCTCTCGGCACCAACCACATCTTCAAATTCGGCAGCGAGGAGCAGCGCCAGCGCTTCGTGCCGCCCCTCGCCTCGGGCGAGAAAATCGCCGCCTGGGGCCTGACCGAGCCCAACGCCGGCTCGGACGCCGCGTCGGGTCAGGCCAAGGCCGAGAGGGTGTCCGGCGGCTGGATTCTCAACGGCACCAAGCAGTTCACCACCCACGGCTCGGTCGGCGACTACTTCGTGATCATGGCGGTCACCGACCCGAGCGCCAAGCGCGCGCACAATATGTCGGCCTTTGTGCTCGAGAAGGGCATGGAGGGCCTGCGCGCCGGTAAAAAAGAGAACAAGCTCGGCATTCGCGCCTCGGACACCGCCGAGGTGATTCTCGAGAATTGTTTCGTGCCCGACGCCAACCTGATCGGCGAGGAGGGCACGGGCTTCGTGCAGGCGATGCAGATCCTGGACGGCGGCCGCATCTCGATCGCCGCCCTCGGCCTCGGCACGGCCATGGGCGCCTATGAAACCGCCCTCGCCTACTCCAAGGACCGCGAGCAGTTCGGGCGTCCGATCAGCCAAGTCCAGTCGGTGGGCTTCCAGCTCGCCGAGATGTCCACCCAGATCGCGGCCGCCGAGGTCATGACCCTGGCCGCGGCCGTCGAGATGGACCGCGGCGGCAAGCGCGCCTCCCAGCTCGCCTCCCAGGCCAAGCTGATGACCGGCGAGCAGGCCGTGCGCTGCAGCGAGATGGGGGTTCAGATCCACGGCGGCTACGGCTTCGTCAAGGACTACCGCGCCGAGAAGTATTACCGCGACGCCAAGATCTGCACCATCGGCGAGGGCACCAGCGAGATCCAGCGGCTGGTGATCGCGCGCAACGTGCTCGGCAAGAGCTGATGGCTTCGAAGATCGACCACATCGGCGTCGCCGTGCGCTCGATCGAGGAGGCCAAGGGGTTTTACGAGACCCTCGGCCTCGCAATCGATCACGTGGAGGTGGTCGAGTCCGAGGGCGTGCGGGTCGCCATGATCCCGTGCGGCGAAAGCCGCATCGAGCTTCTCGAGCCGACCCGTGACGACTCTCCCATCGCCACTTTCCTCGACAAGCGCGGCCCCGGCATCCACCACGTGTGCCTGGGCACCGGCGACATCGTGCGCGATGACGCCAGCCTGCGCGAGGCCGGGGTGCGCGTGCTGCGCGAGCGTCCCACGGTGGGCGCCGGCGGCGCGCTGGTGCAGTTCATCCACCCCAAGAGCGCCGGCGGCGTGCTCGTCGAGCTCTCGCAGCCGGCGAACGACCGATGACGGCGGTGCCGGCGTGATGAATCGAGGCATGGACGCCGGCGCCGTGGTGCTTCTGCACCTGGTGGAGCCGATGGAGAAGTATTGGGGCGTTCTCGGCGAGCTCGGCATGGCCGGGGTCACCGTGCGCGCCATCAACCTCTCGAGCCTCGACGACTGGATGCGTTCGCTGGCCTACGACGAGGTGCCGGCGATCAACGCTTCGACGATCTTTTTCCCGCTGCGGCGGGTGGAGCGCATGTCTCTCGACGAGCCGATCGGCGAGGTCGAGAGCCTGTCTCAGATGTTCGAGCGACGGGTGGGCAGGTCGCTCCAGGAGGTTCTGGGGCTCGAACCGGAGGACGCGGACGCTCCGAATTGAGGCGCGCGGAAGAGCGGCGCACGCACAGAGACAGGCCCCACCAGGCGGCGGGCGATGAACGACGGGCACGGCCCCGGGAGGCGGCGATGAGCAGGATCAAGGCGCGGAACTCTCTCGATCGAGCCGCCTCGGCAAGGGCGGCGGCCCCCGCCATAGACTTTCGCCCCGCGCTGCTCGCCGCGCTCCTGGTCTTCGGGCTCGCCGCGAGCCCGGCGAGCGCCGAGAAAACCCGCATCGACCGCTGGCGCGCCGAGATCGCCAAGATCGACGAGCGCCAGCAGGCGGGCAAGACCGAGCGCGCCCAGCGCCAGGCCCGCAAGCTGTGGCGGGAGATGCGCGAGCGGGGGTGGCGCGAGCCCAAGCTCCCCGCGCTGCTCGCCGAGGTGGCGGCGCAGCTGGCGATCGCCGAAATCAACTCCGGGGGCGATCGGCGCCTGGCCCACTGGACCTGGCACACCGCCCTTTTGCTCGATTCCGAGGCGGCCCAAGATCGTGACTGGAGCCGCTACGGCAAGGCGGGCAACATTTTGCTCGAGCTGCCGCTGCGCAGCGCCGGCGTGGCGCCCGCGGGCTCCAGGGCCCTGGCGCCGCCCTTCCCGAGCGGCGGGCGCCTCGAGAGGCCCAGGCCGCGGGACGAGTTCGATCAACCCGTTCTGCCGCTCAACCGCGCGGCGCGCCACGAGCGCAGGATCACGCGTCCGGGTCTCGAGGTGATCATCCACGCCGACGGCAGCGTCTCGCAGCCGGTCATCGTCTACGGCCAGCACGCCAAGCCGACGGTGCTCATCACCGTCCTCGAGCTGGTCTTCGGGTCGGCACCCTACGTGCCCGGAAAGCTGGACGGCGAGGCCGTGGACGTGATCTACAAAATCGACATCGAGAAGTTCAACTTTCGGCGCTGGGAAGAGATGGTCGTGTATCAGTGAGGTCCCGCGGCAGGAGCGGCGGCGGCTTCAGGGAGGCCGAGGCGCGGCTCCCGGCGGCGCCCCTCGCCTGGCTGCTCGTTTCGGCACTGGCGGTGGCGTCGTGCTCGGACTCCCCCTCGCCGCCCGGCTCTGAGCCCGCGCCGCCGCCGGCCCCAGCCGAGAGTGCTCCCGCGGAGTCGTCCGCTCCCGCACCGCCGCCCCAAACCTGGCGCTTTGAGGGAGGCGGTGAGGTGTGGGCGCCGCCGAGCCTCGCCGGCGGAAGGGTCTTCTTCGTCGACGACGAGGGCGGGCGCCTGGTGGCCCTCGAGGAGACGAGTGGCGAGGAGGCGTGGTCCTTCGCCGCGGGCGGGCGGCTGCGCGGCGCCCCGGCGGTTTCGGCCGAGATCGTGGCGGTCACCGCGGAAAGCGGCGACGCGCTCGCGCTCGATCCGGCGGGAAAGCTTCTGTGGCGGCGCGCCGCGAACGCCGCCACGGGCGCGGCCCTCGGCGGCGGCGCGGTGTTCGCGGTCGATCGCGGCGGCGAGCTGGTGTGCCTCGAGGCCGCAGACGGCAAGGAGCGCTGGCGCGTTGAGATCGGGCCGCCCGCGGGCACGCCGGAGATCGCCGGAGGGCGCGTTTTCGCCGCCACGGCGGACGGCTTCCTGACCGCCGTCGACGTGGAGCGCGGCGCGGTGCTGTGGCGCCGCTCGGTGGGCGCCGGGGCGGCGAGTCGCGTGGCCGGAGGCAGCGTATACGCGGTGGGCGGCGGCTTTCTCTGGGCCCTGCGCTCCGCGGATGGCGCGGAG
>JBCCLG010000460.1:0-5087 GCA_039027015.1 Acidobacteriota bacterium
ATGTTTGCACCTCGTTTTCGCGCCCTGCTCCTCGCCCTCGTCGCCGCCCTAGGCGGGCTGGCTTCGCCCGTGCCTGAGGCTTCAGCCCACGGTTCTCGAAAGTCGGCGGAGGCGCCGCCCGAGCGTCCGGCGGCTCTTTTTGTCGTGCGCCACGCTGAAAAAATGCGCGATGAAGATCCGCGCCTCACCCCGGAGGGCCATCGCCGCTCGGCGGAGCTCGCCCGGGTGCTGGGCGACGCCGGCCTCGACGCCATCTACGCTACCCAATGGCGACGCACGCGGGCCACCGCCGCGCCCCTGGCCGTCGCCACGGGCCTTGACCCGCAGATCGTCGAGACCACCGGCGACTACGCCGAGAACCTGGCCAAAAAGCTTCTCGAAGACCACACGGGAGAGGCGGTGCTGGTGGTCGGGCACAGCCACACCACCCCCGGCCTGCTCGCCGCCCTGGGCGTTGAGGACGTTCCCGAGATTCCCGAGACTCAGTATGACGACCTCTTTCTCGTGGTGTTCAGCGGCGGTGCGCCGAGGCTGATCTCGCTCGACTACGGCGCGCCGACGCCGAGCCCGCCCTCTCCTCGAGACTAAAGAGGCCGAGGCTTCCGTGGCCACCAACCCGGCGAAGATCCTCCGCGTGGCGCGCACCTGCCGCGACGCCGCGCGCCACTATCGGGCGCCTCTGCCGGCGGTGCTCGCGCGGGTCACGCGGCTCAAGCTGATCGAGAAGTTCCGGCCCAAGGAGAGCTTCCTGTGGGGGATCGCCGATCCCTCAAAGGGCCGCGACACGATCGGCCGCTACGTCTCGAGAGGGCGCCTCTATCGCCTCCAGGCGCGGCACAACCCGATGTCGCTCACCTACCTGACCGAGGATAAAGCGGTCTTTTACGCCTATTGCCAGGGCGCCGGCCTCACCGTGCCGACCCTGCACGGCGTGTACCACCGCCAGGGCGGCTGGGTCGCGGGGCCGCGCGCCCGGCGGCTCGCGGAGCGCCGGGAGTGGCTCGACTATCTGCGCGAGGAAGCGCCCTCGCCCCTGGTGATCAAGCCCTCCAAGGGGGTCTACGCCCGCGGGCTACAGGTGCTTACCCGCCAGCCCGGAGGCGCCCAGTCCGGCAGCGCCTGGCGCTCGGCGGCGGGCGATCTTGAGTCCGCGGAGGCTCTTCTCGACGCGCTCGACGGCGACCGCGACTATGAATCCTTCGTGCTGCAGTCCAAGCTGGTCAACGATCCCGCGCTCCTCGAGCTGTCGGGCTCGGGCGCCCTTCAGACCGTCCGGGTGGTCACCTGGGTCGACTCCGAGCGCGTTCCGCGGGTGCTCTTCGCCTGCTTCAAGGTCATCAACAGCGAGCACCTTTCAGACAACTTCGACTACGGATCGAGCGGCAACCTCCTGGCCGACGTCGATTTGGCAACCGGCCGCCTGCGCCAGGTGCAGGGCAAGCATCCGAGCGGCTTCGGGCTCCAGGAGCTCGAGGCTCACCCGGCCACCGGCATCCGCTTCTCGGAGGTCGAGCTCCCCCACTGGCGCGAAACCCTGGAGCTGGCCGAACACGCGGCCCTGGCCTTCATGCCCCTGCGCACGATCGGCTGGGATATCGGCATCACGGCGGAGGGGCCTTCGATCGTCGAGGGCAACGTGTGGTGGGACGCGCTGCACAACGCCCACCAGCGCATGCCGCGCTATCTCGAGACCTTCGGCTGATGCGCACCCTCTGGCGGCGGCGACATCCGAGAGCGGCAGCGAGTGCGAAATCAAGGGCATGAGGGGAGGAGTTCTCTTGGCCAACAGATCGCCGACCAAGTGGGTGCGAGCGCCGGATTTCTAGCGCCGGGCTTCTAGCGCCAGACCTCTGACGCGCCAGGACGCCGCCGCGCCCGGCCCTGCGCGGGCGCCCTCAACGGGCGGCCCTACCTAGCGCCCCCAAACCTAGGCGGCCCCGCCATCTAGGCGGCCCATCCACTCCCGTATAGGATCCCTGGGCGGCCTCGCCCACCCCGATCCCTTCGCGCCTCCCCCAACCGCGGCGGCCCGCGCGCCGCGAGGCCTTCACCCTTTGCTCGCCACGAGGTCCACGCCTTGGACAAAACCCGCAATTTCTGCATCATCGCCCACATCGATCACGGCAAGTCCACCCTCGCGGACCGCCTGATTCAAACCTGCGGCGGCGTCAGCGATCGAGAATTCCGCAACCAGCTCCTCGACTCGATGGATATCGAGCGCGAGCGCGGCATCACGATCAAATCGAACACCATCACCCTCCCCTACACGGCCCAAGACGGCGAGACCTATCAGCTCAACCTGATCGATACGCCCGGGCACGTGGACTTCTCCCACGAGGTGCGGCGCTCGCTCATGTCGTGCGAGGGCGCGCTGATCCTGGTGGACGCGTCCCAGGGCGTTGAGGCGCAAACGGTGGCCAACCTCTATCTGGCCCTCGAATACGACCTCGAGATGCTGCCGGTGATCAACAAGATCGACCTGCCCGCCGCCGACGTCATGCGCTCGCGCGAGGCGATCGAAGAGGATCTGGGCCTCGACCCGTTTGACGCCGTTCCGGTGTCGGCCAAGACCGGGGAAGGCATCGCCGAGCTCCTCGAGGCCATCGTGCATCAGCTGCCCGCCCCCGAAGGCGAAGCCACGGCTGAAACCCAGGGCCTGATCTTCGACGCCCAATATGACCCCTACCGCGGGGTGGTGCTCCTCTGCCGGGTCAAGCATGGCTCCTTTGCGCCCGGGCAGAAGATCCTCTTCATGCACACCAACAAGACCTACGAGATCGAAGAGGTGGGTCAGCTTCAGCTCGACCGGGTCAAGACCGACCGCCTCGAGGCCGGGCAGGTGGGCTACCTGATCGCCGGCATCAAGTCCGTGCGCGATATCGCCATCGGCGACACCGTGACCGACGCCCGCAACCCCGCCGCGGAGCCCCTGCCCGGCTATCAGCCCGCCCGCCCGGTGGTCTTTTCTTCGGTCTACCCCATGGCGTCGGACGACTACGAGGATCTGGTGGCGGCGCTCGAGAAGCTGTCGCTCAACGACGCCGCGCTGACCTACGAGAAGTCCTCGTCGGCGGCCCTCGGCTTCGGCTTCCGCTGCGGCTTCCTCGGCCTGCTTCACCTCGAGGTGGTGCAGGAGCGCCTCGAGCGCGAGTACGGCCTCTCCCTGCTGCTCTCGGCCCCCACCGTCAAGTACATCGTGCACCTCGGCACCGGCGAGACCGTGGAGGTCGACAACCCGCTACTCTTCCCCGACCCCACCGAGATCGATCGCGTGGAGGAGCCTTACATCAAGGGCAAGGTGTGGATTCCGGAGCGCTACGTGGGCGCCGTGATGGAGCTGTGCCGCGAGCGCCGGGGCGAGAACACGATTTTCGAGTATCTCTCCTCCAACCGCCTCGAGCTGACCTCGGAGCTTCCCCTGGGCGAGGTGCTCTTCGACTTCTATGACCGCCTCAAGTCGGTCACTCAAGGCTACGGCTCCTTCGACTACGAGATGCTCGAATACCGCGAGAATAAGATCGTCCAGGTCGACATTCTGGTCAACGGCGAGCAGGTCGACGCCCTCTCCCAGCTGTGCCACGAAGAAAAGGCGCGGCAGCGCGCCATGCACTATTGCGAGAAGCTCGAGGAGACCCTGCCTCGCCAGCAGTTCAAGATCGCCATCCAGGGCGCCATCGGCGGCAAAATCATCGCGCGCACCACGGTCAACGCCTTCCGCAAGGACGTGACCGCCAAATGCTACGGCGGCGACATCAGCCGCAAGCGCAAGCTTCTCGACAAGCAGCGCGAGGGCAAAAAGCGCATGAAGATGGTCGGCTCGGTGGAGATCCCCCAGGAAGCCTTTGTCGCGGTTCTGAAGTCCGAGGCCGGCAAGTAGGGCCAAGCCGCCGCCGCAGCCGCCAGCGGCGGGGGTGGCGGCATCACGCGCCGTGATGAGCCCAAGCCAGAGCAGCGATTCTGGGGATATCGCCTCCGCCGTTGACCTCCCCGCGGCGGCCGCTGAGGGCGAGGCCGGCGGCGCCGGTCTCTACATCCACATCCCCTTCTGCTCGTCGATCTGCCCGTACTGCGACTTCGCCGTCCGGCGGGGCGGCGAGGAGTCGGTTCGCCGGCTGATCTCGACCCTGCTGCGCGAGATCGAGGCGCTGGCGGAGGCCGAGGCGCTGCCCGAGGCTCCGCCCCTGGCCTCGGCCGTCAGCACCCTGGTGAAGGAACGTTTCGACACGATCTACTTCGGCGGCGGAACGCCGTCGCTCGTGGGCGACCGCGATTTAGAGCGCATCCTCTCGGCCCTCGGGCGCCACCTTGATATCGACCCCGAGGCGCGCCTCTTCTTCGAGGCCAACCCCGAGCACGTCAGCCCGGAGCGGGTGGCGGCGTGGCGCGAGCTCGGGGTCAAGACCCTGAGCCTCGGCGTTCAGGCCCTGGACGATCGGGCCCTCGGTTTTCTCGGCCGCGGCCACGACACGCGCGAGGCCCTGCGGGCCATCGAGATCGCCCGCGAGGGAGGATTCGCGACCCTGTCCGTCGACCTGATCTACGGCCTTCCCGATCAGACCGAGGTGGGCTGGGATCGGCAGCTCGAGATCGTCCTCGATCAGCGGCTCGACCACCTTTCGCTCTACGAGCTGGAAATCCACGGCCGCACCGACTTCGGCCGCCGCTTTGCCCGCGGCGAGCTCGATCCGCTCGCCGAGGACGCGCGCGCCGCCCTCTTCTTAGCCACCCACGAGCGCATGATCGCCGCCGGCTGGGACGGCTACGAAGTCTCGAGCTTCGCGCGGCGGCGCGAGAACCGCTCGCAGCACAACGGCAAATACTGGCGGCACGTGCCCTATTTGGGGCTCGGCCCCTCCTCCCACTCCCTGGCCGTCGACCCGGACTTCGGCCTGTGGCGATACTGGAACGAGCGCCTGGAGCCGCGCTGGCGCCGCCAGGTGGAGGCGGGCCGCTCGCCGGCCGAAGGCTGGGAGCGGCTGTCGCCTTCGGCGATCGCCCTCGAAATGGCCATGCTGGGCCTGCGCACCCGCGACGGCCTCGATCTCTCGAGGATGCTCGAGATGACCGATATCGATCTTCTGGCGAAG
>JBCCLG010000461.1:0-5085 GCA_039027015.1 Acidobacteriota bacterium
GAGTCGAAAGGAGCGAGGGGGTCGAGGGACGCCGGGGGGAGCCGACGCGGGGGATTCTTGGGACCCGTGGAATCCTCGGGACGGAAAGGGGACAAGCCATAGCCAAAGCCTCATGGTCAGGCGGCGCGCACCGCGCCGAGTCGAACAGTCTGAAAACGTCCGGCGGCCGGCGGGGGACCGGCCCGGCCCCCAAAGCGGAATTTCTCGAGGCCGTGTGTCATCCTGGGGCCCAAATAGTTCATTCCAGCGTCCGCCCGAGACGAGGAGGCGGCCCATTTGCCGAGGAATTAAAGGAACTTTCTGGCCGAGGAATGACACACGGCGGATGATTTTTCCGCCCTTAGGGACCGTCCAACCCAGAATTCACCCCGCGGGTGCTACCCCCAACCGAGGATTCCCTCCCATGTTCCAAGAATCCCATGATGCACAGCGTGCTCCGCAGCTCGACCGTCGCCGCTTCCTGCGGTGGACCGCCGCCGCCGGCGCCGGCCTCGGCGCTGCGACCGGCCGGGGCGCCGGGGCGGGTCCCCTTGGTCCGGTGGTGCTCGACGAGCGGGAACAGGCATCCCGCTTCCTCGCCCAGTCCACCTTCGGCGGCGACCTCGCCCTGGTCGACGCGGTGGCCGCCGCCGGCCCCGCCGCCTGGCTCGAGGCCCAGATGGCGATGCCCAGGCTCCCGATGCTGCCGGAGGTGATCGAGCTGAAGGACGACCTGCCGCCCCACCAGGCCAGGCTCGCCTTCCTCTACGACTGGGTCTGGTGGAAGCGGGTGCTCACCGAACCCGACGTGGTGCGCCAGCGGATGACCTTCGCCCTGTCCCAGATCTTCGTCGTCGGCCGCCAGCAGGAGGAGATCTTCGAGGACTCCCGCGCCACCGCCGCCTATTGGGACGTGCTCGCGGACCACGCCTTCGGCAATTTCAGGGACCTTCTGCTGGGCATCAGCCTGATGCCGGCCATGGGGATCTACCTGAGCCATCGATTCAATCGGCGCACCGACCTTTCGATCCCCCGGTTCCCAGACGAGAACTTCGCCCGCGAGGTCATGCAGCTCTTCTCCATCGGCCTCTTCGAGCTCAACCCCGACGGCACCCGCAAGCTCGACGCCGGGGGCGATCCGATCCCGACCTACGGCAACGCCGAAATCACCGAAATGGCCAAGGTTTTTACGGGCCTGACCATGGCCCCCGAGATCCCCGGCAACCTGCCCTTCGGCGATGCGGGGCTCCAGACCCGGCATCTGCCCATGGTGATGTATGAGCCCGAGCACGAGCCCGGCCCCAAGACCCTGCTGGGCGGTTTCGTCGTGCCCGGCGGCCAGACCGGCATGCAGGACATCGAGATGGCCATCGACCATCTGTTCAACCATCCGAACGTGGGGCCGTTCATCGGCACCCACCTGATCAAGTTTCTCATCACCTCCAACCCGACGCCGGCCTACGTCGCCCGCGTGGCCGCCGCCTTCGACGATAACGGCGCCGGCGTGCGCGGCGACATGAAGGCCGTCTTCCGCGCCATCCTGCTCGATTCCGAGGCGCGGGACCTGACGAATCTGCAGGATCCGCACTTCGGCAAGGTGCGCGGGCCCCTCGTACGCTGGATCCAGCTCGGACGCACCTTCCACGCCACGTCCCCCGACGGCGAGTACCGCCACGTGGGCGCCACCGCCCAGGAGGACAATTTCCCGGATCCGGAGATCGAATTCCTGGCCCAGTACCCCTTCGCGTCGCCGAGCGTCTTCAATTTTTTCTCGCCCACCCACCGACCCGCCGGCCCATTGGCGGACGCCGGCCTCCTGGCCCCCGAGATGGAGATCATCTACGCCTTCACCTCCATCGCGACGATGAACGCCGTCGACCGCGCCACCTTCGGCGACCACTACATCAATAACCAATTCGCCGACGCGCTCATCGGCCTCGACCTGCAGCCGGAGATCGGCCTCGCACAGAGCGATCCGGATCTGCTGCTCGACCACCTGGACCTGCTCCTCACCTACGGCACCCTCGGCGAGGCGAGTCGCACGACGATTCGGAACGCCATTCTCCCCCTCTCCGCCGACCCCGGGGCGCAGGTCAACCTCGCGATCTACCTCTTCATGATCTGCCCGGAGTACGCCGTCCTGCGCTGACCCCGGCGCACCCAGCCACTTCCCACGAAAGGACGCCATGTCTGACAGAACCTCCAGGCGCCGCTTCCTCGGCCAGGCCAGCTGCGCCGCCGTCGGCACCACGTCTCTTTTCTCGAGTCTGCTCAACCTGCGGACCGCCGGCGCCCTGGCCGTGCCCCCACCGACCCTCCGCGGCCTTCCACTGCCCGGCGACGACTATCGGGCCCTGGTCTGCCTCTTCCTCGCCGGCGGTAACGACGCCTTCAACATGCTGGTGCCCCGGGGCGCGGCGGAGCACGCCGAGTACGCGGCCATCCGAGGGGACCTGGCCCTCGACGCCGGGCAGCTCCTGCCGATCACGCCGGCCACCGGCGACGGACGGGAGTACGGCCTCCATCCCGGCATGCCCGAGGTCCAGCAGCTCTTCCAGTCGGGCCGGCTGGCGTTCGTCGCCAACGTCGGCACCCTCGCCGAGCCGACCACCAAATCCGGCATCACGATGGGTACGGCGAGGCTACCCGAGGGCCTCTACTCCCACAACGACCAGCAGATGCACTGGCATACGGGCATCCCGGACCAGCGCTCGAGCCTCGGCTGGGCCGGACGCGCCGCGGACCTTTTGAGAGCTTCGAATGCGGACAACTCCGTATCGATGAATATCTCCCTCGCCGGCACCAACGTCTTCCAGTCCGGCGACCGGGTCGTCTCCTACGGCATCCGCCCGGACGGCGACGGTAGCGTCGGCCCGACGGGCTACGGCGGGACGGATCCCCTCGATCAACTGCGCACGGCGGCGATCGACAGCCTGCTCGACCAGCGGTACCAGAACCTCTTTATGGACACCTTCGCCAGGACCCACCGCGACGCCATCGACGCGCACCTGCTCTTCTCGAACGCCCTCGCCATGGTGCCGCCGCTCCAGACGACTTTTTCGGACCACCCCGTCTCGCGCCGTTTCCGCATGGTCGCCCGCACCATCGCAGCCCGCCAGGCCCTGGGGGCGCGGCGCCAGACCTTCTTCCTCGTCTTCGGCGGCTGGGACCACCACGACCACGTGCTCGAGAACCAGGCGGGCATGCTCCCTTTCCTCAGCAGGGCCCTGGGCGAATTCGACGCCGCCCTCACCGAGATCGGCGTGCTCGACGACGTCGTCACCTTCACCGCCTCCGACTTCGCGCGCACGCTGACCTCCAACGGCAACGGCTCGGACCACGCCTGGGGCGGCCATCACATGGTTCTGGGCGGCCCCGTGGCGGGGGGCGAGATCTACGGCAGCTACCCGCAGCTCTACGCCGACAACGACCTCGACACCGGCCGCGGGCGCCTGATCCCCACCACCTCGTGCGACGAATACTTCGCCGAGATGGCCCTCTGGCTGGGCGTCTCCCCGTCTGACCTGGACACCGTCCTGCCCAATATCGGCCGATTCCACTCGCCGACGAGCCCCGTCCCGCCCGTGGGCTTCCTCGGCGGCGCGCCGCTCTTCGCCGACGGCTTCGAATCCGGCGACCTCTCCGCCTGGTCGACGACCGCCGGATGACTGTGCCATCCTCGCGGGCTGAGCGATTCCGGCGTCGGTGAGATAAACATTCCGCTGCTTGCGGCGCTTGCCTTCGACGAGAATCGATCCTTCACCGAGATCAACGCTCGCCACGTCCAGCCTGACCAACTCTCCTCTCCACAAGCCGCAGCCGCAGAGCACCGCCAGGATCGCCGCGTCCCGGACTCCTTCGGGTCCTGTCACGTCGACGAGTTATCGGCAGGCTTCGCCGCGACTGGGCTCTCCCTCGTCTCAGCACGCTGCGACCACTTCACGCCAACTGTCGAAGGAACGGGAGCGAAGGATTCGGTAGTTAGAAGCTGAGACTTTCTGGCGGCAAACTCGAAAGAGACTGGCGCCGACGTGGATAATGGCTGTCGAGGCTCCATCCAGGATAACTTCATAAAGCTTGAGGTGGAGCATACTCATTCCTGCTCTGGACTGTACCCCACTCTCTCTAGTTCAACGTTCACCAAAGCAGCGAGATCTCGAAGAGTTTCTCTCCGTAAATCGTTGAACTTCTCACCCATTGCCTCCCTCTGACCCTGTGTGGCGATGCCGGCTGACTCCAGCGTCAGAATATTCGAACCAATCTTGTCAGCCCAAGGTCGTGCCTGCGGATTGATGCTAGCTAGTAAAAAATTCAATGTGTCTGCTGCTGTTAACAGGGAAGTCTCCCCTTTCTGGGCAGCTTCTATGACATCCAGCATCCGCCTGTATGGCTCGGTGACTGACGCGTTCAACTTAGAATCCTCCTGGGCGGGCAGTTACGACCCGGGCGCCTTCTACCACCACGGAGACGTTGTTTACGGGATCGTAGAACCTTATGCGGCCGGGAATTGGATCTGCTGACTCCAGACCTGTCCTTATCGTGTTTTCAACTACCGAAGGCACAAGGCCTCGATTTCTCATCTGATCCAAGGCATGGCCGCTGAAGTTTCGTCCTCCGATAACGGCATCCGCGTTCTGGAGTCGTTGATAGGGGGCATTAGAGAGTGGTGCTCGCCGTGAACCTAGAAATCCTGTGCCAGCACGAGCCCCTTCAGATCCAGCGTTTGGGAGTAACCTTCGCCCAGCCTTAACGCCTGTACCGTAGCCGCCACCTGGCCCTATGGCTCCGGCTAAGAGGCCTCCCGCCGAGGCCAGCTTGTCTCCGCCTGATGCACATGGGTCTAGCAGCGTCGAGCCTGCGTCATAGATATCCCATGCCGTTGCTGCGGCTTCAAAAGCAACGTATAGAGCTGCGACTAGAGGTACGCGGCCATCCACGTCGATGAGGCTGTTTTACACCTTCTTTGGCACTATCGGTGCGATCCTTTTGGGGCTTTTCGCAGCACTCCTTCTGGACCGCGATTTCCGCGGCAAGGGAATTTTCCGCGGGCTGATGCTGTTCCCGTATGTGGCGCCGATCATCGCGGTGGCCTTCACGTGGATCATC
>JBCCLG010000462.1:0-5081 GCA_039027015.1 Acidobacteriota bacterium
CAGGTGGTGGAGATCGGCCGCCAGGGTCTTCTGGCCCTGGGCTATCTGCACGCTCGCCATTACGTGCATCGCGACATCTCGACCGACAATCTGATGCTTTCCTGGCGGGGCGAGAGGCCCCGGGTGACGCTGATCGATTTGGGGTTGGCCAAAAACCTCGAGGGCTCCCAGTGGCGCACCCGAACCGGCATGGTGGTCGGCAAAGTGCGCTACATTTCGCCCGAGCAGCTGAATAGCGGCGTCAAGGGCGTGGACGTCGACGCGCGGAGCGACCTCTATTCCTTCGGCGTGGTGCTCTACGAACTGCTGACCGGCGAATTTCCGATCACCGGCGTCGACGATATGTCGCTGATCGCCGGCCACCTCTATCGCCCGCCGAGACCTTTCGAGGAGACCGATCCCCGGGATCTCATCCAGCCGCCGCTGCGCGCGGTGGTGATGCGGGCGCTCGAGAAGAAGCCCGAGCATCGCTTCCCCGACGCCCGCAGCTTCATCGAGGCCCTCGAGCAGGCGCGAACCGGCGCTTTCCCGGGAGGTGGCGCAGTCGTCCCGGCGCCGGCTGCGGGCGGCGGGATTGAGGCCGACCAGATGGAGACCGCCCGGCTCGAGGGAGAGCGAATTCCCGGTGACCGGACCCGAGGCCCCTTCGAGGTTACGGCGACGGTGGGCGTCGGTATGCAGGCGCGGGCGACCCAGCCCGCCATCGCCCCCGGAGACGAACCCTTTACCCGACCGGCCGTTCCGCAGCCCGCGCCGCCGGGTCAGGAAACCCAGCCGGTCGCTGACGAGAAGACCCGGCTGGTGGTAGAGGCGGAGGCCGTTTCGGGGCCGCAGGCGACCGAGGCGACCCCCGCCAGCCCTGACGCCGCACCGCCAGCGCGCGCGAGCCTCTCCACCGGCCCAGACGCCGGCACTGACGCCGAGGCTTCTGAAGCCGGCCGAGCCCGCCTCCCGGCGTGGGCCCTCGCTTTAGCCGCCGCGCTGCTCGTCGCTCTGGGGGCGGTGGCGCTGCTGTCGAGTCGCTCCGCTCCTGAGGGCGGGCCTGGGATTCAGGCGGCAGACCCCGTCGGCGAGGAGTCAGGAGGCCAGGACGCCGCCGAAGCGGCGCCCGTCCTGTGGGGGCGGTTTCATGCCGTGGTGATCGGCAACAACGACTATAAGAAGCTGCCGAAGCTCGAGTCGGCGCTGATCGACGCCCGCGCGGTGGCCGACGTGCTCGAAAGGCGCTACGGCTTCGAGGTCACCCGGATCGAGAACGGCGATCGGGCGAGCATCATGAACGCCATTTTCGAGGTCGGCGAGAGGCTCAGCGGACGCGACAGCCTGCTGGTGTACTACGCCGGGCACGGCAGTCTCGCCAACCTCAACCAATACTGGCAGGGCGTTGAGGCCGACCCCAACAACAGCGCCCTGTGGATCTCGACCGCCCACGACATCGCGGGCCTCTTTGACCGCATCGCGGCGCGCCATGTGCTGGTGGTTTCGGACTCGTGCTTCGCCGGCGCGGTGGCCAACGGAGGCGCGGTCAACTCCCCGGAGGTCGGCGATCTACCGCGGGCCGAGCGCCACCGCCAGCTCGCCCAGCGCACGTCGCGCCTGGTGATGGCCTCGGGCGGGCTGGCGCCGGTGCTCGATCTCAGCCGCGACGGCCGTCATTCGGTCTTCGCCCAGGCCTTTTTGGAGGCCCTGCGCACCAACGACGGCGCCGCGGAGGCTTCCGAGCTTTTCTCGCGCCTGGCGCCCGAGGTGGCGGCCGCGGCGCTGCGCTTGGAGGTCGAGCAGGAGCCCATCCTGGCGCCGATGCCGAGCAGGATCGACCAGGGCGGGCAATTCTTCTTTGTGCCCCTCGCCGCGCGCTCGGGCTGATGCCGCACCGCCCGCGGTTCGAGGTGGCGGGGCTGGTGGCGGGAGCGGCCCTTTTGGGGCTTACGGGGTGCGCTAGCTCGGGTCTTGATCTCAGGCGCGAGGCCGCTCGCCAAGGTCTCGAAATCAAGACTCTTGCCGGCGGCGATTTTCTCCTCGCGGCTTATCTTCAGGAGCCTGCGGAGGCGGCGCCAGAATCCGGGAAGCTGCGCGTCTACCTCGAGGGCGACGGCCGACCCTGGATCGACGGCACCCGCATCGCCCAAGACCCACGCGGCAGGCGCGCGGTCGCCTTCGAGCTGATGCTTCAGGATCCGAGCCGCGCGCTCTACCTGGAGCGCCCGTGCTATCAGCGGCCGCGACCCACCGACCCGTGCACGCCCGAACTTTGGACCGATGCCCGATACTCAGAGCGCGTGGTGACGAGCATGGCCCTGGCCCTCGAGGGGGAGCTTCGGCGTCTTGAAATCGAAGAGCTGACCCTGGTGGGCTATAGCGGCGGCGGAGTGCTGGCGATGCTCCTCGCGCCTCGCCTCCAGCCGGTCACCCGGGTGATCACCCTGGCGGCGAACCTCGACGTGGCGGCGTGGACCCGTTTCCATCGATACCTGCCCCTCCGCGCCTCGCTCAACCCGGCCCGGCAGCCGCCCCTCTCCTCTTCGATCGAGCAGCTGCACCTGAGCGGCGAAGCGGACGCCAACGTGCCCGCCGATTTGGTGCGAGCGGCGGTGGCGTCCCAAGCCGGGGCGGAGCTGCGCGTTCTGGCCGGGCAGGATCACGCGTGCTGCTGGGCACAGGTCTGGCCGGATATCCTCGAGGGGCTCGAAGGTCCCCCCGATCAGGTGAATGGACCAGAGGACCCGGGGGCGCAATGATAGTTTTTCAAAGAAAGAACTCTGGAATCCGCTCTATCGACCGATGAGGCAAAGGAGACCCGCATGAAGACCCGCTCGCGATGGACCCTGGCCGCCTTTCTGACGCTGACCCTCGCGGCTCTACCCGGGACCGCGTCCGCTCAGAGCCCCTCGGACTGCCTGGTTGGCCCGAGCACGGCGGCGACGCTGCTTTTTCCGTATTTCGAGGTCGACCTTTCCAACGTCGACGGCATCACCACCCTGCTCTCGATCAACAGCGGGGTCAGCGGGAGCTCCCTCTCGCGGGTCGTCGTCTGGACGGACCGCGGCATTCCGGTGCTCGCCTTCGACATCTTCCTCAGCGCCTTTGACGTGCAGACGATCAATCTGCGCTCGGTACTCGAAGGCAATATCCCTTCAACGGGCGCCGGCGAGGATCTCAGCAGCTTCGGCTTCTGCGGACTCTTTCCCCCCAACCACATCAATCCCGTTCTCGAGCCCGCCGAAATCAGCCAGCTCAGGGCCGATCTCACGGGGGTTCAGGGACCGAACTTCGTCGACTGCGCCGGCACGGCGTTCGGCGACAACAGGGCGCGCGGCTACGTGACCGTCGACGTGGTGCAGGAGTGCAGCGGCGTTGAG
This sequence comes from Acidobacteriota bacterium, assembly GCA_039027015.1. GTDB lineage: Bacteria > Acidobacteriota > Thermoanaerobaculia > Multivoradales > J023 > JAUIJL01. Next base: position 3,360 of record JBCCLG010000462.1, read on the forward strand.
TCCGGTGTGCCGGCCTTTACGCCCGCCCGCACGTCCACGGACTTTCCCTATTTCGAGGACGGGTCCGGCAATTCCGTGGCGATCGACGCCAACATCCTGTGGGGCGACGTGGTGACCGTGGACTTCGCCGGTAACGCGGCCCAGGGCTCAGAGGCGGTAGCCGTCTATTCAGACCCGAACAACCGCAACTCCCCCGACTCCTTCACCTTCTACGGCCGCTTTTTCAACTGGGACGCCCGCGACCATCGGGTGCCTCTGCCCGCCACCTGGAACCAGCGCTATTTGAACGGCGGACCCTTCGCCGGCGGCGCCGACCTCACCGTGTGGCGCGATCCCGGCGTGCCCGTGGACCCCTTTACCTGCGGCACCGTCGCGGCGCCCTTTCCCTTGGGCGACGTCAGCTTCTACTTTGACGAGGAGGGGAACTTCGTTCTGCCCGGCAGCAGCGCCAACTTCCCGCTCTCGACCCAAAGGGTCAGCATCGATGACCTCAGCGTGCCTTTTGATTTCGGCTGGATCCAAATCGAGACCTCCCCGACCGGCCAGGCCTGGGTGCAGCCGACCCTGCAGGCGTCGGGACGGTTTAGCGCCGCCCTCAACGGCACTCCGATTTTCACGCTCTGCGAAGCCGACCCAACTCCCTGATTTCGCGCGCCGCCGCTCCAAAGCGGCGCGAACCCGCCTTTTCGAAAGGTCTTTCGTGAGGTCATCGCGGATAGGCTAGGCAGGCCGCCTGAGCTTTCCCATCCTTCTTGCTCATCCGCCTGATTTCTCCGCCGCCCGTCGGCGGAGCTGCGCCGCTGGAGCCCGCGATGACCCACCCCGCGTTGCCTGACCCCCTCGCCCGACCCTTCCCCGCGGCCGCTCCCCGGCGGCTTCGCTGGCCCGCCAGCTCGCTAATCGCGAGGGCCGTCTTTTGGGCCGCGGCGGCCGCCGCCACGCTCGCGCCCGCTCTCGAGGCCCAGCTGCCCTCCAAGGGCTATCAGGCCAGGCCGTGCGGCTTCGACATGGATCGCGACGGTCTCTTCGGCGAACCGGAGGACTGCAACGTCTGCGACGGCGCCACCGCCGACCCGGACCACGACGGCGTTGCCGAAGACCTGATCTACGTCGACTGCGCCAGCGGCGTGAATTCGGCATCCTGCGGCTCTCCAACTTCTCCGTGCCGAACAATTCAGCACGCCTTCGACGCCCGGGCCGACGGTCCCGGCGACGGCGCCGAAGACATCGTCTGCTTCCGCGGGGTGTGCGGCGGCGTAGAGAACTACAGCCTGCCCGCGGGCGGCGTGCCGGGTTTCTACGCGGTGCCGCGCTCCGGCAGCCAAAGCCGCGACTGGCGCTACCCGAGCAATCCGACCATGCTCGTCGGATGGGATAGCGACGATGACGGCGCCTACCCTCCCTTTGATACCGACGACGTCGCCGTCCTGAACGGCAGCGGTCGCTCTCGCACCTTCCGCCTCGACTCGGACACCGACTATTTGCAGATGGGTCACTTTACGGCGCGCGAGTACGGCCGCTCCACCAGCGCGGAGGACAGCGGCTTTGTGCGCTTCGGTCCGCGCGGCGGACCTCAGGAGTACCAGGTTTTTCACGACCTGGCCCTGGTCAACATCAATATGGAGCGGCGTACCCTCTCGGGCACCTCTTTGATCAACCTCTTTCCGACCACAGCCGTGCCGCAGTGGATTCTGTTCGACAACCTCAACGTGACCAACAACG
>JBCCLG010000463.1:0-5081 GCA_039027015.1 Acidobacteriota bacterium
CGAGGCCCCCGAGCTGCCCGCTGCCCAGCGCGCGGCCTTCGCCGAGGGCGTGCTGGCCCGCGTCGCGGGAGAGGTCGAGGACGTCTCCGACGTGGAGCGCGCGCTCGACCTGGTCGAGCAGCCAGCGCGCCCGCGAGAAGCCGAGAAGACCCAGGTGCTCGCCCAGCAGATCGAGGGCGACGGGCGTTTCCTGCACCCTCTTGAAGTGGGAGCTCATGGCCGCCAGGTCGCGCAGCGCGCCGTCGGCCCCCAAGAGCAGCACCCCGCCGCCGAGGGCCGCCTCCACGGTGAGAAGAACGTTGTAGCCGTCGATCCAGATCTCGCCGCCTCCCCCGGGCGCCGCCCCGCGGATCTCCGAGCGGCGGCGCAGCTCCACGGACTGGCGGGAGGCGGCGCAGCGCCCCACGGCCTTGCGCTGGCGCTCGCGCAGGGCGTGCCGGTCGCCCACCAGAACCGTGCTGCGAGAGGCCGGATAGCCTCTGCTGAGCAGCCACGAAAGCTCGGCGGTCGCCCGCACGAGGGTCGGCACAGCCGCGCGTCCGAAGTCGCGCGCGTCGTGGGGGTGAGCCCCGCGGTGAGAGCGTGAGTCGGGCATTCTGCGATGGTCTCACGAGGCACGCCGCCCACCAACCTCAGGCCGAACTCGGAACCTGGCGCGGGAGCCGCACTCGGCCGCTCAAAGCGGCGGATCTACTGTGTATTTTCAAGCTAAGATCGCCCCGAATGGAGCATATGCACTCGCCACCGCAAACGATCGAGCTGGATCGCGGCAAGGCCTCGGCCTCGAGCCGGCGGCGCCGCATCGATCTCAACACGCGCGTCGTGCCGGGCGTCCGCGGCCTGGCGCTTATGACCCTGTGCGCGGTGATCTTTTTCTACAACCTGGGGATCGGCGATCCGGCGCAGAACGCGACGCTGCCGATCTTCCTGGCGGTCATCCTGGTCTACTCCCTGGGCTCCTGGTGGCTGCTCCGGAGCTCCTTCGAGCGGCTGCTGCCCTTCGACCTGGGGATGGTCTTTCTGACCACCGACCTCTTCTTCCACGCCTGGGCGATCTACCTCACCGGCGGCGAAGCCAGCTGGCTGGTCCTGCTGATGGTCTTCCGCACCGCCGACCAGGTCAGCGCCGGCTCCCGGCGAACCCTCTTCTTCGCCCACGTCAGCACCGCGGTCTACGCGCTGCTCATCGCCTACCTGGCGTTCGTGGAGGGCAGGGCGGTCGCCTGGCCCACCGAGCTGATGAAGATCGCTCTTCTCTACGCCGGCAACCTCTACATCGCGCTCACCGCCAAGGCCACGGACGCGCGCAGCCAGCAGGCCTCCGAGGCCGTTCACCTGGCCCGCGGCCTGATCGAAGACCTCGAAGACCGCACGGAGGAGCTGGAGGAGTCGCGGCGCCTGGCCGAGGCGGGCAGCCTGGCCAAGAGTCAATTCCTGACCAACATCTCCCACGAGCTGCGCACGCCGATGAACGCGATCAGCGGCCTGCTCGACCTGATGATCGTCGAGCACGGCGACCGCACCCTGCGCCACCAGGTGCGCAAGCTGCGCTCCTCGGCGTACGAGCTGTCGGAGGTGATCGACGATCTGCTGGACTTCTCGCGCCTCGAGGCCGACGAGATCTTTCTCGAAAAGCAGCCCACCGACCCGCGGCGGGTGGTGCGCGGCACGGTCAAGCGGCTCAAGCATCGGGCGGTGCTCAAGGCTCTGGAGATCGAAACCGAATTCGCCCAGGACCTGCCGCCGTGGATCGAGGCCGACCCGGTGCGCCTGCGCCAGGTGCTGCTCCAGCTGCTCGATAACGCGATCAAATTCACCGAAACCGGCCGGGTCACCCTGCGGGTCGAGACCGATCCCTCGAGCGAAGACCACCTGATTTTCTCGGTCTTGGACACCGGGGTCGGCTTCGGCGACGGCCCCAAGGACCACCTGCTCGAGCCGTTTACCCAGCGCGACGGTTCCCTCACCCGGCGGCACGGCGGCGTCGGGCTCGGTCTGGCCCTCAGCCAGCGGCTGATCAACCTGATGGGCGGCACCCTCGAAGTCGAGAACGCGCCCGGGGGCGGCGCCATCGTGCGCTTCCGCCTCGAGGCGCCGGCGATCGACAAACCCCTGCCGCACTCCTACACCGAGACCCTCGAGGTGGCGAGCGCCAGCATCCTGGTGGTCGAAGACAACCCGCTCAACCAGGAGGTCATGGTCGCCATGCTCGAGAGCCTGGGTCTGCGGGTCGCCCACGCCGATGACGGCGGCGAGGCCCTCGAGGTCCTGCGGAAGGCGCCCTTTGACCTGGTGCTGATGGACTGTCAGATGCCCGGCATGGACGGCTATCAGGCGACCCGCGAGTTGCGCCGCCGCGAGGGCTCGCGCGAGCACACGCCGGTGATCGCCGTCACCGCCCACGCCATGGAGGGCGATCGCGAGCGCTGCCTGGCCGCGGGCATGGACGACTTCCTGCCCAAACCCGTGACCCTCGATTCCCTGGCCGGCGCCGTCAGCCGCTGGATCGAGATCGGGGGCTGAGGAGGAACGCGATGGGCCCCGGCAGCAGAATCGACGGCCGCAGCCGCCCGGGAGAAGGCGGCGACGGCGCGGCCCTCGCCTTCGACTCGCCGATCGGCAGACTCCGCGTCACCGCCACCGATCAGCATGTGGTCGGCGTCAAGCTCAACTCGCCGCCCTTCGAGGGCGGCGGAGGCGGCGCGGCCCTGAGGCTCTGCGAACGCGCCCAGGACGAGATCCTGGCCTACCTCGACGGTGAGCTGCGGGAATTTTCCGTGCCCTTTCGGCTGATCGGGCGCAGCTTCCTGCGCCGCGCCATGAGCGCTCTTCTCGACGTCGCCTACAGCGAGACCATCACCTACGGTCAGCTGGCCCGGCGCCTCAACGCGCCGGGCTCGAGCCGGGCGATCGGCGCGGCCTGCGGCGCCAACCCCCTGCCCCTGGTGGTGCCCTGCCATCGGGTGCTCGCGGCCGAGGGCCTGGGCGGCTTCGGCGGCGGACTCGAGATGAAGCGCTGGCTCCTCGAGCTGGAGGCCACGGGCAAACCCCCCAAGCCCCGGCGCGGCGGGCCGTCCTTCGACACCGTCGCCGGCGAGCAGGCTCGGCTTTTCTGAGAAGGCGCTCGCGCCCCCCGCGGGGCGAACCCCGAGCGCCGGCAACCCGCAGCGCGCGAGGCCGTACGGAGAAGGAAGACCGCCGCGGCGGCCCGTGATAGCTTTTTTGAGTTCTTCTCTTGACTCTCTTCACTGGACTCTTTTCACTAGCCTCGCCCTCCCTTCAGGCGACTCCACATCGAGGACACTCCCCATGCGCTTCACCCACTCGCCGTCGCAGCAGCCGCTCACGCCCCTCCCACCCCGCCGGCGCCCGGCCGATCTCGCCCGGGCGCTGCTGATCGCGACGCTGCTGCTCATGACGGGCGCGGCAGCGGGCGCCGAAGAGGGCTTTCGCCAGCCTTCCCAGAGCCTCACCCAGCTGATCGACGCGCCGGCGAACCCGTGGGTGATCGAGACACCCGACGGCAACGGCCTGATGGTGATCGATCGGCCGAGCCTGCCGGCCATCGACGAGCTGGCGGAGCCTGAGCTGCGCCTCGCCGGCCTCAGGATCAACCCGAGAATCGACACCCGCAGCCGCGAGCGCTACGGCTCCGGGCTCTCCTACATCCGTCTCGAAGACGGCGGCACGCGCCAGATCGAGGGACTGCCGGCCGACCTCAGGTGGAACGGCTTCGACTTCTCGCCCGACGGCAGCAAAGTCGCCCTGACCCACGTGGCCGAGGACCGGGCCGAGCTGTGGATCGCCGACCTCGAGACCTTCAAGGCCCACCGCCTGATCGATCGCGCCCTCCACCTGGTGGCGGGAAACCGGCCCGCCTGGCTCGACGACTCCACCCTGGTCGCCACCCTGGTGCCCGAGAATCGCGCCGCGCCGCCGCAGCCTCCGCGGGTGCCCCGGGGGCCGGTGGTCCGCGAGAACCTCGGCGTCAAGGCCCAGGCCCGCACCTATCAGGACCTGCTGGCCAACCCCCACGATGAGGCCCTCTTCGCCCACCACATGAGCGCTCAAATCGCGCGCATCGGCCTCGACGGCAGCGTCGAGGCCCTCGGCGAGCCGGCGCTGGTCTGGGACGTCGAGCCGTCGCCCGACGGGCGCTTTCTCCTCGTGCAGACCCTGCAGCGCCCGTTCTCCTACCTGGTGCCGGCCTTCCGCTTCGCCCGCACCGTGGAGATTCTCGATCGCGACGGTCAGAGGGTAGCCCAGCTCGCCAAACTGCCGCTGGCCGAGTCGGTGCCGCTGGCCTACGGAAGCGTGCCCACGGGTTTGCGCAGCGCGTCCTGGCGCCACGACGCGCCGGCCACGGTGGCCTGGGCAGAGGCCCAGGACGGCGGCGACGCCGGCAGCGAGGCCGAAATTCGCGACCGCCTCTTCATGCTCGCCGCTCCGTTTGAGGCCGAGCCCACGCCGTGGGTGGACCTGGCCCTGCGCTACGCCGGAACCACCTGGGGCCACGATGGCCTGGCGCTCATCACCAGCTCCTGGTGGCAAACCCGCCAGGTGCAGGTGCACTGGGCCCAGCCCGGCCAGCCCGACGCCGAGCCCAGCCTGGTGGTCGAGCGCTCCTTCGAGGACCGCTACGGCGACCCCGGCAGCCCGCTGACCGTGACCGGCAAATTCGGCCGCCCGGTGCTCCAGCACCCCAAAGGCCAGCCCGCCGTTCTCTACCTGGCCGGCAACGGCGCGTCGCCCGAGGGCGATCGGCCTTTTCTCGACCGCCACGACCTCGAGAGCGGCGAGAAAACCCGGCTCTTCCGCTCGGAGGCGCCCTACTTCGAGCTCCCGATCGCGGTGCTCGAAGGCGATGAGAGCCTGCTCACCCGCCGCGAGTCGGTCGACGAGCCGCCCAACTACCGCGTGCGCGAGCTGGACGGAGACGCCTCGCGCGCCGTCACCCGCTTTCCCCACCCCGCCGAGCAGCTCGCCGGCGTGCAGAAAGAGCTGGTGACCTACCCCCGGGAGGACGGCGTCCAGCTCTCGGCGACCCTCTATCTCCCCGCGGGCTACGACGCCGAGCGCGA
>JBCCLG010000464.1:0-5035 GCA_039027015.1 Acidobacteriota bacterium
CCGCGAGGCGTCGCCCGAGGCGCGCAGCCTGCGCAGGCCGCTCCAGCGCTCGCCCACGCAAAGCCCCGACTCGAAGATCGAGAAGGCGATCGCGATCATCAAGGCCACGATCACCGGATAGAGCAGCGCGGTGACGAATTGATGCACGAAGCTCAAAAAAGCTGAGCTCATGAAGAGCCCCTCCGCAGACCGACGAGGAAGAGGCCGAGCAGCACCGCCACCACGCCGATCGCCAAATAGGGAGACGCCCGGCGCAGCACCGGCTCGATCTCGGCGACGGTGGTCGGAGAGGCGCTGTCTTCGGCGGGATCGCCCAGGGCGGCCTCGCGCACGCGCTTGAGGTCGGCGGCCAGCTCGGCGGGGATCTTGCCCTCCAGCCACTCGAGCATCGGATGATCGGGCCGGGTATGCCCGCTTCCGGGCAGGCCGTTCTCAACCAGCAGCTCGGCCAGCTCCGTCGCCAGCTGCCGCACGGTCTCGGCGTCCGCCTCCCAGAAGCCCTTGTGCACCGCCACCAGCAGCACGGCGAGGATATTGGCCTTGACGTGGGCGTTGTGGCCCTCGCCGAGGAAGTCGTCCAGCTCGATGCCGTAGGCGTCGTCGATGTAGACGGACTTCACCTCGCGCCAAATCCAGTCCTCGACGATTTGGGGATTGGTCACCTGCCAGCCCCAGAGGTTCTCCACGAACTCGCTGCCCAGGGTGCGGGCGCCGGCGTAGCCGTGCTGCATCATGGCGCGCAAATACTCGGGATTGAGCGGCTCGCCGCGCAGCTCCTGCACCAGCGCGCGGCGCAGGGGCGACATGCGCGGCTGATCCGGATTGGCGTGATCGATCACGAAGCTTGAGGGCGCGCGTCCGGTCAGATGCTCGATGGCCAGGCTCGAACCGCCGAGGTAGTCGAAGGCGTCGTTGTTGTCGAGCAGGCCATAGAGGTTGGTGGCTCGGCCGTGGTAGGTCCGGCCGACCCCGGCCAGGGATTGCGCGTGGCTGGCGTGGGCCGGCGCGCCCTCAAAACCGACGCCGTATCCGTGACCCATGCGGCCGAGGAAAGCCTCGGCGACCTCGGAGCGGTCCTGCCAGGCGCCGGAGCGCTCCACCAGGCGGTTGACCCCGGCGCCGTAGGCCCCCGGCGCGTCGCCGAAGATGCGCAGGGCGGCAATCCGGCCCAGGTCCGCGGGCTTCGCCCCCTCCTCCTCCAGCGCCGCGCGCATTTTGCGCACCCAATGCCAGGCCACGCGGTTCTCGTCGAGGGACTCAGAGCCCGGGGCGCGCAGATCGCCGAGGGGCGCCAGCGCCGACTCGAGCGCTTCCTGAAGCTCGGGATGCTGACGCACGATGGTGTGCTCGGCGCCCGAGAGAGCCAGCAGGACGGCGCGATCGAGCCACACCAGCAAATTGGCGTAGAGGTCGCGAAAAAGCCCCGAGGTGGTGAACACCACGTCCTGCCGCGGCTTCTCGGCCAGGGGCTTGCGCTCGATCGACTGCAGAATGCCGCGGCTGTTCCACACCGGCTTGACGCCGAGCAGCTCGAGGCCGAAGGCCACCATGACGCCCTCGTCGCGCACGGTGTCCGAGGCCCACAGGATGACGTTGACCGAGGCCTCCTCGCGCCCCTCCTCGTCCGGGTCTCGCTCCAGCAGCGCGGCCTGATCCCGCTCCGCGCGGCCGGCCAGCTCGACCCCCAGCTCATGGGCGATCTTCGAAGGGACCAGGCTGCCGTCGATGGCGTAGAAATTCCGCCCGGTGGGCAGGGCTTCGGGGGCGCGGATCGGGTCGTTGCCCTTGCCGGGCGCGACGAATCCGCCGTCCAGCGCCCTCATCAGGCTGGCCATCTCGGCTCCCGGGGAGCTTTCGAGGGCGGCGCGCGCTGCCGCCGGCAGCTCGCCGTCGCCGGCCATCGACCCCAGCATCATGCGGACGGCTTCGGCGGACCAGGGCCGCCCGAAAACGTGCAGCCCCATGGGCAGGAAGCGTTCCTGAAGCTCGGTGAGATAGTGGCCGACCTCGTGGACCAGCAGGTCGTCATCTACCTGATCGAGGGAGACATTCCCCAGGTGATGCTCGGCGGCCAGCTCTTCCTCTAAATCCTGGCGGATCTCGAGGGCGTCGACCTTCTGCCGGATCTTGGCGATCGACTTTTGGAGAATCGGGCTGTTCTCCGACGCCTCCGCCGCCTCGAAGCTCTCCACCAGCTGCCGCAGCTCGAGCAGGTCCTCGTAGAGCGGCGTCGTCTGCAGGGGCGGCGTCAGATGGTCGACCATCACCGCCAGGCCCCGCCGCTTGGCCTGAATGCCCTCGCCCACGCCGTCGACGATGTAGGGGTAGATGCCGGGCACGTCGCCCGCGATCAGCAGAGGGTAGTCGTCCGGGGTCAGGCCCACCCGCCGACGCGGCAGGAATTCGTAGGTCGAATGACGGCCGAGGTGGATCACGGCGTCGGCCGCAAAGTCCCGGTGCAGCCAGCGGTAAAAGGCCAGGTAGTGGTGGGTGGGAGGAAAGGTGGTGTTGGCGTGGAGCAATTCCTCGTCGAGCTCCCAGCCGCGAGGCGGCTGCGGTCCGATGAAGATATTGCCGAAGGTGAGGCCGGGAAAATGCAGCCGGTCCGCCGCGACCATCACCCGGCCAGGCGGCTCTCCCCAGCCGCGCAATCCCTCGATGCCGGTGCCCTCGACGGCTTCGATGAGGGGCTCCGCCTCGCTCCACGCGTCCTCGCCGGCCAGGGCCTTCCTGTAGGCGGCCTCCAGCTGGTCGAAGAGATCGAGGGCGCGGCCGCGCGCCGGATGGTCGGCGCCCTCGAGGATGTGGTGGATCTCGGCGCTCACCTGATCGAGCGCCTCGGTCGCCATCTTGAGCTCGTTGCCCAGAACGGCCTGCCTCAGGGTGCCGTGCAGTCGACCGAGAGGCCCCTGGCTCACCTCGCGCCGCACGGTTTCCGGCAGGGTCTGGAACCAGCGCCGGTACTCCGCCGCCGCCATGCCTGCGCCCTCATCCCCTCTCTCGGCGAGCGCCGAGCGGTCCTCCGGCAGGTAGACGCCGGCCTCCTGGAGCCGGTCGAGCAGGGCCTCGGGGCTTTCCGGAAGCTCTCCCGTGGCGTAGCCCTCGGCCCGGAGTCTTTGGAGGATCTCCCAGAGGGATGCGGGAACGTCCAGGTTGTCGGCGCCGATGTTGTGACGCCCCGGGGGATGGTTGTAGTAGACGATCGCTACCTTTTTCTCGGCCTCCGCCTTCTCGCGCAGCGCCCGCCACTTGGCGAGCCGCGCGGCGGCCAGCTCCACCATCTGCTCCTCCGGCCGGGTGACCTGCACCCGAATGCCGGTGAGCGCGTCCACCCGGGCCTTCTCGCCGAGCGCCAGGATCATCGGCTGGCTGGCCCCCTGCAGCTCCGGCATGGCGACGCGGTAGTGCACCGCGTCCCAGGGAATGCCGTCGCTCGAGAGCCGCCACTGCTCCGGGGTGCGCTCGAGCATACGGATGCCGTGAATCACCGGTACGTTGAGCTCCTCAAGGCGCCGGGCGACCCGCTCGCGGCCCTGGCCGCCGCCCATGACGAAGTCCTGCAGGGAGAGAATCGCGACCAGCGGAGAGTCGCCCAATCGCGACTCGAGGGAGTCGATCGCCTCCACCGTCGCCTCGCCCCAGCGGGCCAGGACCGCCACCGTCGCCAGCCCTCGAGCCTCGAGCGCCTTCTCCAGCCGATCGAGAAGATCGCGATCGCCCAGGCGGTCTCCGGTGTCGAGGTCGAGCACCACCACCGTCGGCCGCCCGCCGAGCTCCAGCGCGTCCGGAGGCCGCACCCGCCGCTGGCGGTAGTAGCGGACGTTGGCCTCGCCGGCCGGCCGGCGCGGGCGAAGAGACTTCTCGAAGGGCGCCAGAAGCCGGCTGATCAGGTTGGCGAAATGCTCGCTGCCGCGGCCTCGCCAGTCGGCCCACGCGAGGGTCCAGGGCGCCTGCTCGGGGTGGCTCTCGAGCAGCCGAGCGAGGTGCTCCTCGAAGCTCTCGTCGCCGCTCGGGTTGGAGATCAGCTCGCCCAGCTCCGTCTCGCCGACGCCGGCAAAGAGCCGGCCCGAGCGCAGCTTTGAGAGGCGGACCAGGCGCCGGTCGCTGCTGAGCGCGATCATCGGGGTCGGCGAGGCCTCGGCCATCTCGACCAGCCGAGGCACCGGATCTCCGAAGATACCGCCCACCAGCACCACGTCCGCCGATCGCCAGCGCTCCTCGAGCTGGCGATCGGTCATCGTGCGCAGCTGCTCCGGATCTCTCAAGATCAGCGTGTGCCCGGGATGCTCGGCGTCAAAGGCCGCGGCGGCGGCCGCCATCTCGGCCGCGTTGCGCTCGGAGACGATGCCGAAAAGCTCCGCGGCGGCCAGCGGGCCCGGAGAGAGCAGCGGCATCACGCAGAGAGCTGCGGCAACCCAGCCGACGCTCGGCCACCGCAGGAGAGTAGAAGCGAAAGAAATCGGCCGTTTTTGTGAGTTCACCATAGCCGGAGAGCGAAGCGAAAGGAAAGGGTGTCGTCAGGATACGCAGCGGGCCGAAGGGAGCCGTCTCGAGGTCCCCAACCCGCGCGCCGTGAGGGCCCGGGCAGTCTCTCCAATGGCCCATCGGCGGTCAAGCGAACCGCCGGCTCTGAAGGCTGCCACGACCTGGCGGGAGAGGCTCGCTCCAGCGGCTCTTCCCAAGCTCCAGTGATCCTCAGCTCTCGTGATCCTCCCGCGCCCTTCTCCACGCGTTGAGGGGCGAAAGCGGCAACCCGCCGATCAGTCCGACCCTGCCTGTCTCGTCAGGACCCCAAACACGTTCGCACGCACTCCTGCCACCTCTGGCGGCGCTCGATGCCGATCCCGGGTGAGAAGACAGGCCAATTTCCCCAACGGTCATGGAGGTGACCTCATGCGATCTTCTCAGCGCCTACCCGCAATTCTTTTTTGTGCGCTTCTTTTATTGGGTTTTTCTCCCGCCTTCGCCCAACCCGTCGGTGAATCTGGCGGCGGCCTGGGCGCCGGCGCCGGCGTCGCCGGCGATGGCTTCGGCG
>JBCCLG010000465.1:0-5031 GCA_039027015.1 Acidobacteriota bacterium
CCAGCATCCCCTCTTCGCGGTCAAATTCCCAGCTTCGGTTCTGCTGAGCCTGAAGCCGGCGCTGAAGCTTGTTGGCCAGCCGCGACACCGCGCCCTTAAGCGGATCCAGCTGTTGATCGAGATAAGCGCGCAGCCGCTCGAGCTCTGCCGGCTCAGCAAGATCTTCGGCCCGGATCTCCTCGTCGTTTTCGACGCTGTAGACCGCGTATTCGGGATCGGCCTCAGAGTAGGGGGGCGGGGCAGGCGGTTCCAATGGGGCGTCGCCGTCGGGCATTTCGTAATCCATGACCACGATGGCGGGTTCCGACTTCTCGGTCTTCTCCACCGCGCTTTTGACCGTGTCCGCCTGCGCGGCGATCGAGAATCCGAGATCTTCTAGGCGCGCGCACAAAACGTGGCGAACCATCGCGTGATCGTCAGCGACAAGAACAGTTTCCATCGTGACCCCAGTCTATCGGCTGAATAGCGTGTGCGGGTTCGGAGGGTCTCGAGGCTCGGGACCCTCCGGCTTTCAGGAGCTGGCTTTCAGGTTCGCCTGCGGGGGCGGATCAAGAAGCCGTTTGAAGAGAAATTTCCGAAATAAGATCAGGACCCGAGAGCGTAGAACGGATCCGACAGAAGAAGCAAGAATGAGAAAGCCGCTCCCTGTAGGACAAATTCGCTCTCGCCTTCGAATCGACCCCCGATCCTCGATTCGCGTGTCATAAACGCTCCCCATCCCCGGAAAAAGGCCTCTAAAGGACTTCAAGAAAATGTCCGAAGGCCAATTCTTACGCGTGTTGACCTATCGAAATGCAAATTGAGGAGACGACTCTTGACCTATCACGATTCCGGGAAAGCCGCCGCTTCTGAGCTTCGGCACCGAGTCCATAATCTGCTCTTGATCATCGACTTCGCGAGCGAGGCGCTTACCCTCAACATGCCGGCCTCGGCTCGACCGGACGTCGAGAAGATCCGAGCGACCAGCGAGGAGCTCAAGTCCCTGATGCAGCAGGTCAGGACCTGCTCATTTGACGAGGCCCTGAAGGAAAGCGTAGCGAATGATCTCGGCGGTTGATTTGAGGCCGGTCTTCTTGCCGATTTTCGACCGGTAGGAGCTGATGGTCTTGGGACTCAGCATCAGCCCCTCGGCGATTTCGGCGAGCGACTCGCCGCCCGCCAGCCTGCACATCACCTCAAACTCGCGGTTGGTCAGGCGCTCGTGCGGAAGCTCCTCCCGCACCGGATCGAACGACTCCACAATGCGCTCCGCCAGGCCGGAGGAAAGGTACTTTCCTCCCTCGCTGATTTTGACGAGGGCCTGCCCCAACTCCGCGACGGCCTGGGACTTCATCAGATATCCGTCGGCTCCGGACTTGATACAGCGCACCGCAAAGTCCTCTTCGGGCAGGCCGGTCAGCATCAAGACGGCTGGCGAACTGGAGAGCGCCTTCAGCTCCTCGAGGGTTTCGAGACCGCCGCGGCCGGGCATGTTGGCATCGAGAAGAACGATGTCGACCCGCAGCCTGCCGACGGCCGCCAGAGTCTCGGGGCCTGTGGAAGCCTCACCGACCACCGTGACGTTTTCGTCTTTGTTGAGGAAGTCTCGGAGGGCTTGGCGGACGAGGACATGGTCATCTGCTAGAAAAATTCTAATCACGGCGTTCTTGCACAATTTTCAGGTCAACGGTGGATCAGTCCTGAAGGTATTAGATCATATTGCACAAATAATTAGGCTAATGATTGGAGATGTGCTCGCGCGGCGCCTCGGGGCGAGTCTCGCGAGAGGGAAGCCGCGACCCCAACGTCTCGGCGTCCGCTCCATTCCAGGGAGAGTAGGACCCGCCGAGGCCCGACCGGGCCGCGACGGAGTCTGCAAAAGACCCGGGCGCCCTAAACGCCCGATCCGCCGAGCAGTACGCTCAGCTGCCGGCACGCGCTCCCGAGCTCGGAACGCGCTTCCACCAGACGCTCGAAGTCAGCGTCCTGGAGAGGTTTCTCTTCGCGGTCGCCGGGCAGCGCCCGGATCAGCGAGACGGCCTTGAGGGCGTGGAGCATGACCCCGCGGATTTCGCGACCCGCTTTCTTTTTATCTCCCGAGAACGCGGATTCCGGAGCCGGGGGCGTGGAGTTGTTGGCGGCGGTCGGGGACAAGGACGAGGCAGGGTGATTTCTAAGGTGTGTATTCATGGTGTCTCCTCGGCGTATGCCTTTGCTGTCACCTTGAGGGTGAACTTATGGGACTCCTTTTTCCTATCAATTCCAGCAGCCGAGAACTGTAGGAGAACTACCATGTCACTGAGCAAACCGACCCGAGGGAGCGATTTCGGCCTCGAGCACAGCCGTCATCACCCCCTCGGGTCTGAGCTTTCTCCCATCGCCAGGTCCACGCCCGCGATGCCTGCCGCAGGACCGTTGTGGCACGAGGGTCTCTGCGGTGAGTGAAGCGGCGCAAGTTTCTCGACACGCTGGGGCGCGGGCCATCGGTCGCGCTCCCGCGAAAGCGTAGGACGACGCGGCGGCCGGATCGACTTTGTCCGTCAGCCACCTCGAGACTGCGGGTCGGCGGGCGGGCCGGCGGCGGCAGAATCCGCGCTCGCGAGATCTTCGAAAGCTGTGGCGAGATAATCGACGTAACGATATTCGTTGAGACGCCTTTATCGCGACGGCGGCTCGATGGATGGGCAGCCCGCCATGACGACCTCACCCGAGCCTCGAGAGCCCATGAGCCAACTCCGCAGCAAAATCAAGCAGCAGCGCCCCTTCCGCTCCTCCGAGGAAGAGACCTACCTCAGCCTCCAGCGGACCGCCAGCCTACTCAACCAGGCCCTGACCCGCTGGCTGAAGAATCGCTCGAAGGGGCTCACCCCCAGCCAATACAACGTGCTTCGCATTCTGCGCGGCGCGAGCCCCGAGGCGCTGACCTGCGGCGAGATCAGCGAGCGGCTCGTGACCCCGGGGCCCGACGTCACCAGGCTTCTCGACCGCCTGGTCTCGAGGACGCTGGCGGAGCGGGAAAGATCCGAGGGCGATCGCAGGGTCGTACGGGCCCGAATCAGCGCTCAAGGCCTGGAGCTGCTCGCCTCCCTCGACGGGCCTCTCGAAGGATGGCTCCGCGATCACCTCGGGCAGCTGGCCCCTCAACAGCACAACGCCTTGACGGATCTTCTCGAGCGGGCGCGTCAGGCCGTCGACTGATCGACTCGGCGAGCGGCGGGAATAAACTCGGCCTATTATTTGTTCAAACAAATATCAGCTGACAGCCGCATCACCCACTGCCTTCACCCACCAGGAATCCAACCATGATGACCTCCAGCCCTGCACGCAATGACAGCGCCGCACTCCGCGACGGACCCGAGCGCCCCCTCCCCGGCATCCACCACGTGACGGCGATCGCCTCGGATCCCCAGCGCAACCTCGACTTCTACGGCGGCCTCCTCGGCCTGCGCCTGGTCAAGAAAACCGTCAACTTCGACGCGCCGGACGCCTACCACCTTTACTACGGCGATCGGCAGGGGCAGCCCGGCTCCATCCTGACTTTCTTCCCGTGGCCCGGCGCGAGGCGCGGCCGCGCGGGCGCCGGCCAGACCGTGGCGACCGCCTTTTCCGTGCCGGAGAACTCCCTCGGCTTCTGGCGCCAAAGGCTCTCGGACTCCGGGGTTCGGGCGTCGGACTCCGAGCGCTTCGGAGAGGCCGCCCTGCGCTTTGAAGACCCCGACGGCATGCGCCTCGAGCTGATCGCCGGCGCCGGCGTCGGAGGCTCAGGCGATCCCTGGCCGGCGGTTCCCGCGGAGTACGCGATCCGCGGCTTCGACGCGGCGACTCTCGAGGTTCGGCACCTCGAGCCCACGGCGGCGGTGCTCGACCTCCTGGGCTTCAGGCTCCTGGAACAAGACCAGGAACGCAGGCGCTACGCGGCGTCGGGCAAAAGCGGCGCGGGCGCCCGACTCGACGTGCTGACGGCGCCCTCGGGATCGCCGCGCGCCCTCCAGGGGGCCGGAACCGTGCACCACGTGGCGCTGCGCGTCACCGACGAAGACTCGCAGCACCGGTGGCGGGAGCACCTCGAGAAGGCCGGCCTTCACCCCACGGAAGTCAAGGACCGCAACTACTTCCGGTCCATCTACTTCCGAGAGCCGGGAGGAGTTCTCTTCGAGCTGGCCACCGACCCTCCGGGCTTCACCGTCGACGAGCCGATGGAAACCCTCGGCGAGGCGCTGAAGCTGCCCGCCTGGCTCGAGGCGAGCCGTTCCCGTCTCGAGCACAGCCTGCCGCCCCTTGGCCCTCCGGATCGGGCGTCCCTGACCGAGGAATGAGTCCCGCGGCCCGCCGGCGCCGCCCGCAGGGCCGTGGGTGCCTCGCCCGCGCCATCTTTCGCCACGGTTCGCCTGAGGCGCGGTTCTATAATCGGTTCTATGGAATACGACCCTCTGCCGAGCAGCAAGCCCTCCCGAGAAGATTCCGACACTCCTTCGGAGGCGCGTCCCGCCGATGGCGCGCAGGGTGAGGCGGCTTCCTCCCAGGCGGCTCCGCCGCATATCGACCCCCTCTCCTCGGGCGCCGTTGCCCCGGCGGCGCCGCAGCTCAGCGCCCGGCAGAGCGACGAAGATCCTCCCGATCCGGGGAGGCGCTGGCGGCGCCTTCGCGCCTGGGTGATCTACCCGGCGGTGACCGCGATGCTCGCGGCCGCCGCCGGAATCGGGGTCGCGGCGTCGATCCGCCGGCCCGAGGTCGCCGAGCTGGGCTCCTACGTGCCGCTTCTGGTGACCCAGGTCAAAGACCGCTACGGCGAGGTGGTGCGCACCTACTCGCGGGAAAACCGCATCATGCTTCGCGAGGGCGAAGTTCCGCTCATGCTGCAGAACGCCATCGTCGCCACCGAGGACGCCAACTTCTTCAACCACGGCGGCGTCGACCTCAAGGGCGTGGCGCGCGCCGCGGTCACCAACCTGCGGGCCGGGCGCATTCGCGAGGGCGCCTCCACCATCACCATGCAGCTCTCGCGCGGGCTCTTCTCTCTCACCCGCGAACAAAAATGGTGGCGCAAGGTAG
>JBCCLG010000466.1:0-4979 GCA_039027015.1 Acidobacteriota bacterium
AGATTCACGCCGCACTCGGCCCGGGCGACCGTGGCCACCCTGCTACTCGACGGAGGAACAGAACTCAGGAAGGTTCAGGATCTTCTCGGTCACCGCTCGATCGAGACAACCCGAGAGTATGACAAGCGCCGCATAGGCATGCGCAAAGGCGCCTCTCATGAGCTGCCGTACTAGATTCACGGTCAGCAGCCTCGAGGACCTAACAGCCTGCCCATTGGACAGGATAATGCCGGCGCCGCCTAGCCTCCGATCCATCGCCAAAGAGCGGCGAGGAGAGCGGTGGGCTTTGCCAACTCGATGAGGGTGTACCAAATAGCCCAAAAGGCGACACTGAGAGCCTCCGACGTTTGCGATTTTCTACGTAGCCGGCCGTCACCCACCTACTGCCGAGATACCGTCCCCCAACGACTTTGTAGGATGGTTTGAGCGCTTGGTTGACAATAGAGACCGAATCGGTCCATGCTGATCTAGCTAAACGAAAGCGCCAGGGCTGCAGACCCTGACGCCTTACTACTCTCGGCCGCTGTAGCGACCCTACTGACAATACACTACAGCGGCCTCGCACCTTCTGACAAGTCAAGGAGGCCGCATGCCCGAGAAAGAACGATCCGACCTCGCGCTCAAACTAGTCCTCACGATCGCCGCGCTCATTACGGCGCTCTCGACTTTTGCCATGCTGATTGTCCAGCTCTCGAGCGGATCTTAGTGGTCATTGGCGTCTAGAGAGAGACCAGCTGCTCAGATCGCCCGATTCAAAGCCGTCCGCGAAAATCACGTCCCAGAGCCTCACTGAGTTCACCTGGATGATCGCCCGCTCCTCCCCCGCGAAGGGCTTGAGCGAATGGTGGATCTCGAATAGCCCGCTGGGCCCAACGAATTCGAGGTCCACCGTGCAGACCCCCAAGGGCTGCTGCAGCGGATCGGCGAAAGGCTCAAACCTAACCTCGACGTCGGCGCCCGCGCAGTTATCGGCGATCGACATCCCCACGGTGTAATCGTCGGCAGTGCCAGCCACCTCGTCTATTCCAGACATTCCGAACTGCACCGTCGCGACCTCATCGGCCGTCAGGCCTGAATAGTCCAAAGCCGTCGGAATCGCTGAGTACATGACCGTCTGGGTGCTCAACTCGCCCAGAAGCGCAGCCCATCGCGCAGTGCCCCAGCTCGTGGAGAAGAACGGCGGCCATCTCAAAAGGCTCCGCCGAATCGCCCGGGCCCTGCTCGAGCGCTCTGCACTCGCCGTCGCAGTTCTCAGTTGACGGCGTCAGATCGTCCCAGACGCTCACGGCCTGCCGCAAAGCCGGCATCGTGATTCCCGCACCAGGAGCGGCGCATACCTTGATGTCGATCGCGCCGCCGGCGCCGGTGTACCCCTGAGGATGCACCACGATGAAATGCTCGAAAGGACCGTCGGCCAAGTGAAAAACGCCGGCGATTGCCGGCGCTGAAATCAAGAAAAAAAGAACCGCGGCAGAAACCCTTGCTGCGGCGCCGGCGATCCTCGCCGGTAGTTCTCGAGCACGAGCTGGACCGTGACGCGGGGACTGTCAGCTGGTGTGACAAAAGGCCTTCCCCAATCCCGAAGCTGCTGAGCCCGAATCGTGTCGGCGTCCCACTCAGCTAAGCGCCGCGAGCTCGAGGACCTCGCGCATCTCCTCGAGGGTGACCCTCCGCTCGAACCGCTGGTCGTCGATCTGGATCTCTACCCTCCTATCGCCGTAGAGCAACACCGAACTCCTGCCGAAATTCACAGCGCTATGGACCGCCAAGACGATCGCCTCAGGATCCGTTCTGAATTCAAACTCAGCGCCTGAGTAGTCGACGAAGCCTTCGCCTGATCTTCCGCTGACAGCACCAGCTGGCAGCAAGAGAAGCAATGCGGAAACCAACACCAAACGATACATTTCAAACTCCTTCTTGGTGACTGGGTGCCCGCCCAAATGCTACCCAAGATCTTACCGACTAGGGCTTCCTCTCCAAGTTAATCCGAGTCCTCGGTCTGATTTTCGAATCCTGATCTTGACGAGAACACGACAAAAGCACCTCGCGCTAAACAGCGGAAAAGCCGCGAAAGGAAAAGGGGACAGGGCAACACCCGCCACTTGCTCAACGTCGCCGGCGCTGGCGCGCTGCACAACCGGCATTTCCGCCAGGACAACTAGAACTCGCAGCCACTCACCTAGTTGCCAATCCATCGCCACAGAGCTGCCAGAAGAGCCGTGGGTTTTGCCAACTCGATGAGGGTGTACCAAATAGCCCAAAAGGCGACACCGAGAGCCTCCGACTGGAGTTGAAAGTCCGAAGCACCGGCTGCGCGCAAATCGTCGATCTCTTCGAACCGTTCGGTCACCATCGATTTCCGAATCTTCGAACTCGTGATGATTCGAAGCGCACTCTCAATAAATTGCACCTGGCGCCACGAGCGGCCTCTTGAATGATCAAGAAATAGAGCTGAGTCGATTTCGACGTCTTTGCGAGTGAACACCCTCCACGCAGTAATCGCTCCTACGATGCCCAGTGAATTCGAGAGGACCAATAAAAAACCTGAGCCGTCCGTAAGACCAACGTAGCTGATCACCAACCCAGCCAAAGCCAGCACGAAGAACGAGACGTATAGCTCTTGAAGCTTCACGTGAGTACCCCCTGCAGATCGTCGAGCCCGAAGAGGCCCGCTGCATCAATCCTGTCTTCCCTAGCCCGCCGCAAACCTTCAGCAGTTAGAGAGTACCTGATACGCGGGCGGCCGCCACTGGGCGTCGGCACCACCTCCCGCTCCTTGATCAAACCATCCTCGACGAGCTTCCAAAGCGCTGGATAGAGTGCGCTCTGCCCAAAATCGGCCCGCGAATCCGTTCGCTCAAGCAAACGCTGCTTGATCTCAAGACCAAAAGCGTCTCCTGACGTCAAGGCCTGAAGGATGGCAACGTCTGTAGGGAAGCGATTCCTTCGCACTCGTTTCTTTTTCCTCATCACGCATACACTCTAACCTACAGATAAGAGGTTGTCGAGCCTCAAAAAGGGCGCCCCCGAGAGGACGCCCCCAGATGAGCAACTAGCGGGACCGCTGCTTTAGACGTGGCAGCGGCCGGAGTCGATGCATCTGTCCCAGCACCAAAAACCGAACACACACGTCCTGTCGATGACGCAATCGGCCCGAGCCGAGAGAGTGGGCCGGACGGCTCGACAGCCCGTGTAGCCGTGAGCGCACTCATGGCAGCTCCCGCTAGAGCCGCCCGCACCGGGAGGGCCATGGTCGTAAAAAAACCCGGACGCTGGAGCCGTGAAAGACGCCAGCACCAAGAAGATCAATAGCATTCTCTTCACTGCATTTCTCCACCCCTGCGTCGAAGATCCTAGAACCACAGCCAGGGGATGAAAACCACTGTTCTAGGGGGCCGTAACGGCCCGACACCCTTCAGCCGCTGAACTTTTTGAGAAGGGCCCTAAGCTCCTCGGTAGAGGCCCCGGAGGGCTCTAACCTGGTCATCAGACCTCGGGGATCGATCGCCCGCGTCACCTTGAACTCGATCCAGCTGCCAGGACCAGAGCGCTCGAGGCGAGAAGTCAAGAAAGCGACCTGCGGGGCCTCACCGAATGCCACCGCCACAGAGGACGAGAAATCCTGATCAAGCCGCTTTGCGCTCGAAATGCTCCAAGGCTGACCATCAGCCTCCGCCCCTCGGACAAGCCGAAAGACCTCCTCCCCTTGCTCACCCACAAGCGCATCGATGAACTCCTCGATGAGGACTCGAGCCCATCGATCTTTCGAATCCTCTCCCTTGGCTTCCTCACCAGCAGCGACGGCGGTGACGGTAACCTCGAGTACCTCCGATCCCCTCACGATTCCGATCGGGACTCTGTCGCCGGCTTCTATCCCTCTCGCGATCCGGAAGAGCCGATCCTTTGAGCCCACCGCCTGGCCGTCGAGGGTCTCGACGACGTCGCCGATCAAGACGCCCGCGGCCGGGCACGGAGACCCTTCAGCGAAGCTCTTCACAACGCCGGCGCCGGCGCTCGTGAAATCGATGCCCAAGCCCAGATATCCTGGCTCTGCGGAAGCGCTCGCCGATAGGAGCAGAAGGGATAGAGAGATCAGTAGGATGCGGCCCATGGTGTGCACTCCGTAGAAATCGATCGATGTAAGCCACCGGCGCACAGCCGGTAGGAACCTTCAGGGAGGTGCATCACGTGCACCTCGCTCTCATCAATGGCCGTGTGATCACTCTCGAGATGAGAGAAGTAATGGAAAGGCCAGGCCGCGCCGCTCATTGCCTGCAGAGCTGGGGCTTCTTGTCTCTCACCGATCAGATCCATGAAAGCCTCGATGGAAAAACTCACCCTCCGAAGATCTGGTGAAAGCTCGAGGAGCCAGGGACCCCTCGGAGACCGAGAGTAGAAGCCCCACCGCCCGGCTCCCAGGACGAGGACCTCGTATTGAGGGGCTTTCTCCATCTCAAGCTCGAACGCGCCGCTGGCCTCTGTTCTGGCCCTCCGCTCGGTGCCGGCGAGGAGCCCACCGGAGGAGTACGGACGCACCAAGACCCAGGCGCCAGCGACCGGCTGCCGAGAGGCGTCAAGCACCTGTCCTTCGACCTGCACGGCCTCGCGGAGGACAACCACTTCCCGGTGAGCCTCTTTGCGGCTCTCTTTCATCGTGAAGTGAACCAGGCCGCTGCTGAGAGGAGTCTGAGCCACGTCGACGGTGTAGTCACCAGACTCAACACCCTCGAGCCTGAACACTCCGTCCGAGTCCGTAAGGCCTGTGCCGAGACGGCTACCGTCCTCGCGAAACACGATGACCGAAGCCTGCTCGAGAAGTTCGCCTTGAGAGTTCTGCGCCTCAATGGCGAGTTCACCATCAGGAAGGACGATCTCGACTTCGGCAAAGCTCTTGCCCGGCCGGATCTTGACCTCTTGGAGCGGCGTTGAACGGCTCGAGCCGCCGAGAGTCAAAAGATCTACGAGCCACGTTCCCTCCC
>JBCCLG010000467.1:0-4977 GCA_039027015.1 Acidobacteriota bacterium
GTCCGCGGCGTTCTGCGCAGCGCCCTCGACCTCGAGGTGTCCGCGGACGCGATTCGCCTCCCGGCGCAGAACCGAGGCGCCATTTCCCTCGGGGACTCCTTCGCCCAAGCCACCATCGGCGACGGTGAGCATCCCTTGAGGGTCGAGACCACCAACGGCGATATCGTGCTGCGCAAGCGGTCGGACGCTGGGGAGAGATAGGCAGCGTCTGCGGGGCGGTCAAGCCCTCCGGAGCGCCTCCGTCGGGTTTTTGACCGCGCGAAGCACGGGGCCGAGAATCGCCAGTCCGGAGACCGCCAGAAGAATGAGCAGCACGCCGATCCAGGTCGCCGGATCGGCGGGTTCGACTCCATAGAGCAGATTCGCCACCAGCGGCGCCGCGGAGAGCGAAGCGATCAGCCCGAGAGCGAGACCCACGCACACCGGCCGCAGGTGATCCGTCAGCATGGCGCAGGTCAGCCCGAGTGGACTAGCCCCCAGCGCCTGCCTGACGCCCATCTCCCGCGAGCGCTGGACCATCGCGCGGCCGACCACGGCATGAAGTCCCGAGCCGGCGAGGATCAGGGCGATCGCGCCCAAGATCACCAGAGTGACGGCGGCCAGGCGGCTTTCGGGCAGGGCCGAATCGACGATGTCGGCGATCGAAGATCCGCCGTAAACCCGGAGATTGGGCGAAAAGCGCTCCGCAACAGCGGCTGCTTGGCTTTCTATGCCGCCGCCGTCGCCGCCTGCCGTCGACGGGTCCAGGTGCAGGAGAATGCGGCCGAAGTGGAGGGGATGTTGGCTATAGGGGACATAAACCTGCGGTCCGGCGGCCGCCGAGAGCTCGCTTCGGATGCCTGAGACCACCCCGACGACTCGGCGATCGTCGTTCTCGAGGATCCTCTTGAGGGTCTGCCCAACCGCCGGCTGGCCCGGCCATAGGCGACGGGCCAGGGTCTCGTTGACCAGGGCGACCGCCGGAGCGCGGGCGTCATCCTGGCGACTAAATCCCCTTCCCTCCAGGATCTCGACCTCCATGGTGCTCAAAAAATCCGCGTCGATCACCAGAAGCGCTGCCCGGAAGTCCGAAGTGTCGGCGCCGGCGCCGCGGGCCTCGAACTCCTCGATCATGAGGGGATCGTCGAGGGGCTGATGGGTCGCCAAAGCCGCGGAGCGCACGCCCGGCATGCCGTCTAATGCCTTCAGCGCCGCCGCCATGGGTTCGCTGATGTCTTCCGCGGGCTGGCCGAGCGGCACCCGCCACCTGAAGCGCAGCGAATGCCGGTGATCGACGGCGAACCCAGGGTCGGTGGAGGCGAGGGCCACAAAGCTGCGCAGCAAAAGCCCCGCGGTCACCAGCACCCACGCGGCGAGCGCCACCTGGACCACCACCAGCCGCGCGCCAACCCGCGCTGCGGCAGGGGAAGACGAACGGCTTCGCAGACTTTCCCCGAGAAGTTCATCGGAGCCGGTGCGCGAAACCAGAAAGCTGAGCAGCGCGCAGAAAGCCACGGTCACGCAGGCAACCGGCAGCCAGAGGATGGGAGGGCCGGTCGGCAGGGCCGGTAAATCGCCGGGCAGCAGCCCGCCGATCGATCTCAAAGCGCCCCAGCCCAGAAGGCCGCCGAGCACCGAGCCCGCCAGCGCTGCGGCGCTCGCCTCCCAGACCACCAGGCTCGAGATTTGCCCGGCGCTGGCCCCCAAGGCATGCCTGACGGCAAGCTCACGGCGCCGCTCCAGAAGGTCTCCGGAAATCAGGTGCGCGAAGTTGGCCATACCGAGCAGAAAGAGCAGGCCCGCGCCGGCCAGGAGGGCCTGCAGCGCCGGCTGCATGGCGGCCGTTTCGGCCTGGTGAAAGGTCTTGGAGACCGCGGTCCACCCGCCGTGAGTCACGGGAAATTCTTCGGCCAGCCCTTGAGAGAGCGCCTCAAGCTCTTCGGACATCTGCTGGGTCGACGCGTGGTCATGGCGCCTCGCGATTACGTCGTAGTACCGCACGCTGCGCTGGCGCCGTCCCATACCGCCTGGCTGGATGGGACCTCCCTGGCGCCACACCTCGACGTCCTCCGGAAAGGCGAAGCCCTCGGGCATGACCCCCGCGATGGTCTCCAAGCTGCCTGCGAGACGAAAAGTCTTGCCGGCGATGTGGGGGTCGCCGCCGAAAAGCCGCTGCCAAAGACCGAAGCTGATAAGGACCGTCTGATCGTCCCGAGCCGCGCCGAGCTTCGGCTGAACGCCGAGCACCTCGAAGAAGGGGCCGTGGATAAGAGCAACCCTGACGTCCAGAACGCTTTCTGAAGCGCCCTCGACCAGGGAGGTCTTGGTCGAGGAGTAGTAGGAGGCGGCCTCGAAGGATCGTGCGCTTTCGCTCCAGAGGGCGAACGTGGCCGGCGAGACCGGGGAGGCTTGAATTCCCGTGTGCGCATGGGCCTCCCAGAGCCGAAACAGTCGATCAGCCTGGGGATAGGGAGGGGGCGCCCAAAGCCAGGCTGAGACCAGATGAAGCAGAACCAGGACGGCGCCTACGATCACCGTAAGGATCGCGGTCTTGCTCATGAAGGCGAGCCTCTTCGGGCTGAGAATCGGAAGCCCAGGCAGCCTTGGCCAGGTCACGAGCCCTCTAGAGTTCGCCATGACAGGGTATACGTATTTTCTTCGGCATGCGTCTGGTGCTTTGCCTTGCTCTGGTCTCCCTTGACCGCTCCAGTCACTCCAGTCTGCAAGCGAGGTCAGTTGGGCTGGGCGCCGCTGCCGCTCGGGTCCTCGGCGCCGCGCTCTTCGAGTCGAGGGGCCCCGCCCTCGGCGTCGAAGTAGGACCACTGGCCAGACTCGCGCCCTTTTCGGTACTCGCCGGAGA
This sequence comes from Acidobacteriota bacterium, assembly GCA_039027015.1. GTDB lineage: Bacteria > Acidobacteriota > Thermoanaerobaculia > Multivoradales > J023 > JAUIJL01. The sequence continues at coordinate 2,840 of JBCCLG010000467.1, forward strand.
TCGAGAGCCTCCGGCCTTCCCAGGCCTGCCAGGGGCCGTCCTTGACGCCTTCGGCGAGGCAGCTTCTCGACCAGCCGAGCTTGCTCCACCGCTCGATGTGAATCTCGGCTCCTGCAGGGCAGGAAAAGGGCGAGGCCGTCATGGCCTCATAGGTCGCTCTTATCTCCCGGGAGGCCTGCCGCTGGGTCCAGAGGACGGAGGCTAAGTAGATCAGGACGAGCACCGATCCGAAGCGGAGAAAGAGGCCCAGCGCCCTGATGTATCGAATCAATCCCGGTCTCCCCAAGATGCGCCTTCGAGCGGGTTCAGCGAGGCGGGCGCTCGGCGGCGGAGCCCAGCGCGAATTGCTGGAGGTCCTGCTCGGTTCCCGCGAAAAGGTTGAGGTCGACGGCTTTCTCGATGCCGCTCACCCGGCCGCGCTCCGAACGCTGCCAGAGGGTCCACTCGCTCCAACCCGCGGGCAGGGTGAGGTCGGCTTCGGCGGTGCCGTATTCCGCGAGCCAGAGCGGGTACCGGCCGAAGGCTTGGGTGCCGAGCGAGTTCCAGAATCTCCAGCCGGTGTAGAGAATCGGCGTGCGCCCGGTCGCCTTCTCGACCGCCTCGAGCCAGGCCGCAACGCCCTCGACGATCGCCTTCGGGTCCACTCCTCGGCCGATCTCGACGTCGAGAATCGGCGGCAGGGTGCCCGGCTCGAAGGCGTCGCCTGTCGTTTTCAAAAAGAAGTCGACCTGCTCCATGGCGTCGTCTTTGGGCTCGAAGAAGTGGTAAGCGCCGCGGATCAGCCCGGCCCGCTGGGCGCCGCGCCAATTCGCCTGGAACCTCTCGTCGAGAGAGTCAACTCCCTCCGTGGCCTTGACGATGGCGAAGCTGAACCTGCCGCTAGCCGCAACGGCCTGCCAGTCGATTTCGTGCTGGAAGTGGCTGACGTCGATGCCCTGCGCCCGCGTCTCCTTGCCGGCCGCCGGGCCCGAGAAGAGCGCCGCCGCGAGCACCGCGACAAGAACGTGACGCCAGGTCATCGGCGCTCCGGCGCCCCGGCGGCGTCGGCCTCAACCACCCAGCACTCCCGCCAGCCGCGGGTCCGGAGCTGCCGGCAGAGGGTCTCGGCTCCCTCGCGCCGCGCGAAGTCGCCGAACTGCAGGCGGTGCCAGCGGCCCTGGATTCCGAGATCCACGGACTCGATGCGTCCCGATCGACCCGCCAGGAGATCGCGAAAGAGCTCCTCGAGCCTCGCGAGCTCCGCCTGCGCCTGCTCGAGGTTTTCTTGAGACATCAGCTGGGCGCGAAAGACGGGCCCGGGGGCGCCCTCCTCGAGAAGGCCCACGGGCTGCGGCTCGGGCTCGCGGGCCGGCGCGGTCAGCCGCTCGCGCAGCGCCCGGGTGCTGCTGCACAGCTCCTGGAGGCTGCGGCTCTCGCCGGGCGCCTGGGCCGAGAGTCCGCCGCAGTAGGGCTCCAGGGCGTCGAGTGCGCGGTCCGCGAGGCGCAGCGCCTCGGCCCGATCGCCCACCTCGGACACCACCTTGGCGAGGTCTGCGTGGCTCACCGCCACCAGCCAGTGCCGCTCGCCGAGCAGCCTGGCGCGCAGGGCGGCGGCGCGGCGAAAAAGGGGCTCGGCCTCCATGGCCTGGCCCTGGCGGTAGCGGAAGGTGGCCAGATTGTTGAGCACGGTGGCCAGCTCGATGCTGTCTTCACCGCGGGAGCCTTCCTCGAGGGCGATCTCGTAGATCGACTCGGCCTCGGAGGCGCGCTGCTGCTGATCGAGGGAGAGAGCGAGCTGGCCGAGGGCGGCGACCGTATCGGCGTCGCCGGGAGGTCGGGTGGCGCGCAGGATGCTCACCAGGCGCTGGTAGAGAGGCTGCGCCTGGCCGGGCTCGCCCCGCTGGCTGATCAGGTCGGCGAGGTCGGAGAGGGTCGCCAGCTGCTCGGGATGCTCGGGCCCCAGCGTTTGCTCGAAAAGCCCCAGGGCGCGGCGCAGCTGCTCCTCGGCGCGTCCTAGATCGCCGGCCTGCCGGAACACTGTGCCCAGCTCGTGGAGCAGCAGGGCGAGGGCCGGAGACTCGCTGCCGAGGCTGACCTCGGCCATGTCGACAGCCTGGCGGTAGAAGGCGAGGGCGTCGGCGGCGCGGCCCTGCTCGAGA
>JBCCLG010000468.1:0-4967 GCA_039027015.1 Acidobacteriota bacterium
CGCAGCTCGCGGGCCGGCAGGGTTTGGAGGGTCGAGGTGTCCGCGAGCACGTAGCGCGGATGATGGAAGCGGCCGACGTAATTTTTGCCCGCCTCGAGGTTGATCGCCGTCTTGCCGCCCACCGAGGCATCCACCTGGGCGAGCAGGGTGGTCGGCACCTGCAGGTAGTCGATGCCGCGCAAGAAGCAGCCGGCGACAAAGCCCCCGAGATCCCCGGTGCTGCCGCCGCCGAGGGTCACCAGTACCGAATCTCGCTTGCCGCCCCGCGCCAGCATCTCCTCCCACAGCTCGGCCGCCACCGCGATGGATTTGGCGGCCTCGCCGTCGGGGGTGAGCGCGAGATCGACCACCCGCCGAGCGCGCGCCAGAAGGGGGTCCAGCCGCGTTCTCAGAAGCGGCGCCAGGCTCTCGCTGGTGACCACGAAAACGGTGACGCCTCGAAGGCTCTCGACCGCGTCGGAAGGCGGCTCGGCGAGCAGCCCGGGGCCGACCAGCACGGAAGATTCCCCCGCCGGCCCCGCCACCGGCAGGTCGAAGCGTTTCGGCATTCTCATCTATCCTCCCGCTACTCGTCTTCTGGCGTGCCGGCGTCGCCTTTGGGCTCGCCGGCGACGACCGCCAGGCCCAGCTCCTCGACCTGAGCCGCGTCCACCGTCGACGGCGCCTCGGTCATCAAGCAGGTCGCCGAAGCGGTTTTGGGAAAAAGGATCACGTCGCGGATCGAGGGCGCGCCGGCCATCAGCATGATCAGGCGATCGAGGCCCAGGGCGATGCCGCCGTGGGGCGGCGCGCCGTAGGTCAGAGCGTCGAGCAGGAACCCGAAGCGCGCCCGCGCCTCCTCCTCGTCGATCCCCAGAAGGTCGAAAACCTTCTGCTGAATCTCGGCCTGGTGGATACGAATCGAGCCGCCGCCCAGCTCGATGCCGTCCATGACCACGTCGTAGGCCCGCGAGCGCACCTTGGCGGGATCGCGCTCCAGCTTTTCGAGGTCGGCGGCGTCCGGGCTGGTGAAGGGGTGGTGCAGCGCGTTGAAGCGCCCGGAGTCTTCGTCCCACTCCACGAGGGGGAATTCGGTGACCCACAGAAAGGCGTGGGAGCCCTCTGGAATGAGGTCGTACTGCTTGGCCAGCTCGAGCCTCAAGGCCCCCAGCGCCTTGGCCGTGGTGCTTTCCGGGCCGGCGATGATCAGCGAGAGGCCGCCCTCTTCGAGACCCAAGATCTCGGCGGCGCCGCTCATCTCCTCGCCGCTCAGGGCCTTTTTGACCTGGAACTGCAGCTCGCCGTCGCGATGGCGCAGGGTGAGGGCCCCGAGGGCCCCGTGGCGGCGCGCCACCTCCACCCAGGAGTCGACCTGCTTGCGGCTGGCCGCGGCCGCGCCGGGCACCGTGAAGCCTCGGATCACCCCGCCATCCTTGGCCGTGGCGCTGAAGCCGCGAAAACCCGACGAGCCGAGCAGGCCGGTCAGGTCTGAGATCTCGAGCCCGAAGCGGAGATCCGGGCGGTCGCTGCCGTAGCGCGCCATCGCCTCGGCGTAGGTCAGGCGCGGAAACGGGGTCTCAATCTCGAGGCCCGCGAGGGGAAAGATGCGCGCGAAGAGGCCTTCGATCAGCGCGATCACGTCCTCTTCCTCGATGAACGACATCTCGATGTCGATCTGCGTGAACTCCGGCTGGCGATCGGCGCGCAGGTCCTCGTCGCGGAAGCAGCGCGCCACCTGGTAGTAGCGCTCGAAGCCCGAGATCATGAGGATCTGCTTGAAGATTTGCGGCGACTGGGGCAGGGCGTAGAACTGCCCGGGGTGTACCCGGCTCGGCACCAGGTAGTCGCGCGCGCCCTCGGGCGTCGAGCGGGTGAGAATCGGCGTCTCGAGATCGAGAAAGCCCTGCTCGTCGAGATAGCTGCGGGTCTCCTGAACCACCCTGTGGCGGAGCATGAAATTCTTCTGCAGCTCGGGCCGGCGCAGCTCGAGGTAGCGGGAGCGCAAACGCATTTCCTCCGAGGCGTCGACTTTGCCCTCGACGGTGAACGGCGGCACGGCGCTCGGGGAGAGAATCTCGGCCTCCTCGACCTTGACCTCGACGGCGCCGGTGGGAATCTGGGCGTTGGGACTCTCTCGGGCGACCACCTCGCCGATCACGCGCACGCAGAACTCGGCGCGAATGCCCTCAAGGGCCCCGTGGGCCTCCGGCTGTTTTTCGGGATGAACGATCGCCTGGGCCAGCCCCGAACGGTCGCGGAGATCGAGAAAGAGCAGTCCCCCGAGATCGCGGCGTCTGTGGACCCAGGCTTCCAAAAGGACTCTCTCTCCGATGTTCTGGGCGCGCAAAGCACCGGCGGCACGACGTTTCATACTTCAGGCTCCTCCGCGGGCGGACCGGCGGCAGGCCTCTCGACGGCGGTGTCGCCGAGGGGCCGGTAGTGTTCTTTGAGGGCGATGTAGCGATCGCGAATCGCCGCGATGGCCGCGGTCTCCTGCGGCCGCAAAGCTCTTGTGACCTTGGCCGGGGTGCCCATCACGAGCTGGCCGGCGGGCACCCGCATGCCGGGGGGCACCACCGCGCCCGCGGCGACCTGGGCGCCTGGCTCGATGATCGCGCCGTCGAGCACGCGCGCGCCGATGCCGATCAGCGCGCCGTCGCCGATCGTGCAGCCGTGCACGACCGCCGCGTGGCCGATCACCACGCCGGAGCCGATCTCGAGGGGAAAGTCGCCCTCGGAGACGTGCAGCACGCTGCCGTCCTGCACGTTGGTGCCGGCGCCGATGCGGATCCGGTGGACGTCGCCTCGAGCCACCGTGTGGTACCAGAACGAGACGTCGTCTCCGGCGATCACGTCGCCGGTGACGTAGGCCGTGGGCGCCAGGTACACGCGGGCGCCGAGGCGGGGGCTTTTGTTGAGGACGGATAAGGCGGGCACGGGCTCTCCCGGATGCGGTGAGCGCGAGACACTAGCACGCGGCCTCGCTCTCCTCACCCGTTCTCGGCCGGGAGGCATCACCTCGCGCGGTCGAGGGCGTATGATCTGCAGCCCATGGATGCCTCAGGACAAGATTCCGGCAGCTCCCCGGCCAGCGCCGTCACCGTCGACGTGGTGCTTCCGGCGTTCAACGAAGAGCGCTCGCTTCCCCTGGTTTTGCGCGCCATTCCCCGCCCCCCGGTGCGCCGCATGGTGGTGGCCAACAACAACTCGACCGACTCCACGGCTCAGGTCGCCGCCGAGGGCGGAGCCGTGGTGGTGGACGCGCCCACCCCGGGATACGGCAGCGCCTGCCTCTCCGGGATCGACTGGATTCGCCGCAACGACCCGCCGGACGTGCTCGTTTTCCTGGACGCCGACTACTCCGATCACCCCGAGGAGCTTCCGCGGGTTATTGAGCCGATCCTCTCAGACGCCGCCGACGTGGTGATCGGCTCGCGCATCCTCGGCAGCCGCCAGCGGGGCGCCCTGCTGCCCCAGGCGCGCGCCGGAAACGTGATCGCCTGCACGCTGATCAAGCTGCTCTATGGTCATACCTACACCGACCTCGGCCCCTTCCGAGCGATCCGCTGGAGCGCCTACGAGCGGCTTGGCATGGGCGACCCCAACTTCGGCTGGACGGCTGAAATGCAGGTCAAGGCGCTGCGCGCCGGCATGCGGGTCGAAGAGGTGCCGGTGAGCTATCGCAAGCGAATCGGCGTTTCGAAGATCACCGGCACGCTAAGGGGCACGGTGCTCGCGGGCTACAAGATCCTCTGGACGGTCTTTCGCTACAGCCTCGGCGCTCCGCCCGGCGCATCACCGAGCCAGGCGCCGCCGCCCTCTTCCGGCTGATTGCCGGCGGAAGGATTTTTTACGCAGCGCGCTCCCCGGGCCGCCGGATGATGCCGGAGGACGGCGGGAGCGAAGCCCGGCGCCGCCCGCTCGGCGTTCCGGGCCAGCACGGCTGCTCTCTCGCCGAAGCCGGCTCGGTCTAGAACCAGCGAAGCGATGAGCGCGACCCCCGAACCGAGCACCGCATCGCGCTCGATTGGGGCTTGAGTCGCGGCCTGTTCCGCCAGCGCCGCAGCGGCTTCGGTTTCGCCGGTTTCGAGCAGACCAACTTCGATAGCCTTAGCGGTTTCGATCGAAGCCTTGATCGTGCCGGTGGCGGTGTTGTACAACCAACCGATGTCGCCGCTGGCGGCACCGACGGCACCGTTGGTGGTGCTGGTCAGAACAACATCCGACTCACCGGTGAAGCCGTTGACGGGAGCCTTCTGCAGGTAAGGACCGAACTCACCCGTGCCATCGGTTTGGATGGTGTTGTCGAGATCGGTGGTTTCGGTCAGCGCGTCCCAGGCCGTGCCGTCGGTGGCGGCGGTCAGGCCGGGGAAGTCACCGTTGTGCTGGATCTGGTACAGCTCGATCTGGCTGCGGATGGTCTGCAGCTGGGTCTGGATGCTCGAAGCCTTGGCGGCTTCCGAGGCGCTGGTGAACTGGGGGATAACGATCGCGGCGAGGATGCCGAGGATGACCACAACGATCAGGATTTCAACGAGCGTGAAACCTTGAGCCTTCAGAGAACGTGCCGACATAATTCTAACTCCTGTTTCGGGGCTGCTGCCCGCAATAACGTTTGATGCTGAGCCCACACGACTCAACACGTTTTGGCGGCCGGCAACACGCTCGACCCGCCGGATCATGTGTGACTTGCCTAAGCCCTCTCCTGGGCAACCCGCGTAGGGCGTGGGCGAACCACACATGACCATCTGAGTCATCGACCCGCCTCTGCGGCGACTTAACCGTCACCGTAAAAAACGGGCAGACGCCCGTCCACCACGCATCCCGCGTAGCCGAACGCTAGACCAGAAGATATGAAAGCCCCCGAAGCAAACGCCCGACCGGTACGAGTCCCCCGAATCCCGAGAAAAAATCCGCCAACCCCTACAAACCGAACCCGTCCCCCGCGTTGTCCAGATAATTCAGGACTTCATCGAACAACCGCCGCC
>JBCCLG010000469.1:0-4953 GCA_039027015.1 Acidobacteriota bacterium
GCCCGAGCCGCCTCGAGGGATCGGGCCACGAAACCCGCGCCGAGGGCCAGCACCACGAGGCAGGCGGCGACCGCCAAAGTCCGGTGCCGGCGCGCGAAGCGCCGGGCGACGTAAAAGGGCGTCGGCCGCCGAGCCTCCACGGGCCTGCGGTCTAAAGAGCGCTCGATATCGGCGGCCAGGGCGGCAGGCGAGCTGTAGCGCTGCCGGGGGTCCCGCGCCGTTGCTTTCAGCACGATCGCATCCAGGTCGCCGCGCAGCCTTCTGCGCAGCTGGCGAGGCGTGGTCGAGCGGGCCGCGGCTATCGTCTGCTGATCGGACTCCGCGAGGGTCGCAAACCGCGCCCCGGGAGCCGTTGGCTCGCTTTCGCTCAGGCGGCGAAGCGCCGCCAGCAAAGCCAGCCCCTCGAGGTTCACGGGCAGAACTCCGCCGATCAGCTCGCAGAGAACGAGGCCGAGTGCGTGCACGTCGGTGCGCACATCGATCCGCTCCTGGCCGCCTTCCGCCGCCTCGGGGCTCATGTAGGGCGGCGAGCCGATCACCAGCTCGCGGGTTCTCTCGCCCTGCTCGTAGAGGGGCTCATCGAGGGCCCGAGCGATGCCAAAGTCGACGACCTTCGGCACCAGGCGCCCCTCGAGGCTGGCGAGCAGAATATTGCTCGGCTTGAGGTCGCAGTGCAGGATGCCCTTCTGATGGGCGTGGCCAACGCCGTCGCACACGTCGAGGAAGATCCGCAGACGCGCCTCGACGCTCAGTCGCTCGCGGTCGCAGCGCCTCGTGATCGGCGACCCGTCCACCCACTCCATGACTACAAAGGGCATGGCGCCATCGGCGCTAGTGCCAACCTCGTACAGGGCGGCGATATGGGGATGGTTGAGGCGCGCCAGGGCCTGCCATTCGCCCGCGAAGCGCCGACGCACGCGCGCGCTGCGCGGACCGCGCAGCAGCTTGATGGCGACCTTGCGCTCGGGATTGCGCTGCTGGGCGAGATAGACCGCGCCCATGCCGCCTTCGCCGAGGAGGCCCAGAAGCTCGAAATCACCCAGCCGCCTCGGCGGCTCCGGGGAGCGGGAGGCGCCCTTGAGGGCGTCGTCGAGAACGACCTCGGCCGCCGGCTGCTCGAGGAAGCTCTCGGTAAAGCGATCGTTGGCCACCTCAAGGAGCGCCTCGACCTCCTCGCGCAGGGGCCGATCGTCGCCGCAGGCGCGGTCGAGGTAGGAGTCGAGAGCCTCGCCCTCGAGCTCGAGGGCTTCGGACACGATCATGGTGGGAGTGTCGACCGAGTCGTGTGAATTTGCGGCTCTCATGGTTTCATCAGCTGAAGGAGCCTCAGGCGCGCGACCTTCCAATCCCGCGAGACCGTCATGCGCGAAATCTGCAGAATCTCGGCCACTTCGGCTTCCGTAAGGCCGGCGAAAAAGCGCAGCTCGACGACCTGCGCCTGCCGGGGATTCTTGACCGCGAGAACGGAAAGCGCGTCGTCCAGGGCTTCGAGATCGAGACGGGGCTGCTCCCACACGTCGTTCGCGACCTCGATCGGCAGCAGCTCGCGTCGCGGGATGCGCGATCCCGCCTTTTTCTTGCGCGCCAGGTCGATCAAGATGCGGCGCATGGCGATGGCCGCCGAGCCAAAGAAATGACGCCTGCTCTCCCACCGGGGCGGTTCGCCCCCGAAGAGCCGCAGGAAGGTCTCGTGCACCAGCTCCGTCGCCACCAGCGACTGGCCGCTCCAGCCGTTGCCGAGCATGGATTGGGCGGTCCCCCGAAGCTCGAGATAGACGGTCGCAACCAGCTGCTCGAGATCCTCCTGATCGCCGCTGTGCGCGCGGCGGAGAAGCTGAGTCACGCTCGGAGCGTCGCCCTGCGCGGTCTGGCCATCCGATTCGTCTTTGAGCGCCGCTGACGACAAGCCCATGGTTCACTCCTTCACTGTTCCTGACCCTGGGAAGCCCGGGGTTCGCTGGCGTGAGAGGGGAATCGGGGCGCAGAGCCGGAGGCGCGTCCCGAAGAACTGGCGTTCACTACACTGCACTGGCGCAAAAAGCGTCTGAACACTGGCACTGAATCTGCCCCTCAAGCCAGAAATCGAGGTCCTGGAGTCCATGAAACGCTATCACCGCCGCCCCCGGCTCCCGAGAGGCGAGTTGACGACATTTCAAAGCGGCAAAAATTCACCCGGGGAACGCAATATCTATGGCACATCGCTCACGCGCGGCGGCGCCGCCGCGTCGCGAGCGAGCGCGCCGAGGGCGGAGGGGATACGATCTGCTCCGTGATGCCCTCGAGCCCGCCGACCGTCGTCTTCTTCAACTCGTTCTTCAAGAACTGGCCGTCCGGCGACGGGCTGGAGGAGGCGGAGATGGAGGCCCGCTTTGGGCACCATCACGCCGACTCCGCCGATGCGGTGGTCTTCCACCTGCCGACGCTTCAGGAGGACTTCATCCGCCAGCGCGCCAAGCCAGCGGACCAAATCTGGGTCGCCTGGTGCCTCGAGAGCCGGGTGACCTGCCCGGCCCTCGGCGACCCGGCGACCCGGCAGCGCTTTGATCTCTTCATGACTCACGAGAGCAGCTCGGAGGTCTGGGCGCCCTATTTTGGCCCATGGTGCGCCGAGGATCTTCTCCGCCCGCCGGCGACCGATCCCGAGCCGGTCGCGGTGGTCCACCTGCAGTCCAACCCTTATGACGCCTGCGATCGCAACCGCTACGTCTTCGACCTCATGCGGCGCATCCGGATCGACTCGTGCGGCAAGGTGCTCAACTCCAGCCGGCGCGAGGTCGGTCCGGGGTGGAAGGGCCGCACCGAGCTGATGGCGCGCTATAAGTTCACGCTGGCCATGGAGAACTCTATTTCGGAAGACTACGTGACCGATAAATTCTTCGACCCCCTCCGCGTCGGCTCGGTGCCGGTCTTCCGCGGCTCGGCCGACGTCAAGATGCTAGCGCCCCACCCCGACTGCTACATCGACGCCGCCGACTTCGACTCCCCCGCCGACCTGGCCGACTACCTGCAGAGGCTCGACGAGGACGACGAGGCCTACGCGCGCCTCCACGCCTGGAGAAACGAGGGCTTCTCCCCCCTCTTCGCGCGTCACCTCGAGCGGCTCGAGAAGCCCACGTTTATCCGCTTGGCCGAGGCGATCAAGAAGCGCCTCGCGGCTCACCCATGACCGCCGCGCGCCCCCTCCCCTCCCTCGCGGCAGCGCTCATCGTTCGCGACGAGGAGCGCTTCCTGGGCGACTGCCTGGCGTCCCTCAAGGGGGTCGTCGAGGACATCGTGGTCGTGGACACGGGCTCTCGGGACGGGACGCGAGAGATCGCCGAAGCCGCCGGCGCGAGGCTCTTCCACTTCGCCTGGTGCGACGATTTCGCCGCCGCCAGAAACGCGGCTCTCGACGCCTGCAGGTCCGACTGGGTGCTCTACATCGACGCCGACGAGCGGGTCGTCGGGGGATGTGACGATGAGTTCCGGCAGCTGCTCGAGGACCCGGGTTTCGTCGGCCTGACCGTGCGCTTTCGCCCGGTCACCGGATACACCTTCTACCGCGAGCCGAGGCTCTTCCGGCGGCACCCGGACGTGCGCTTCCGCGGGGCCATTCACGAGACGCACCTACCCGACCTCTACAGCCTGGCCCTGCGCGAGCGCCGCCTGATCGGCCATAGCGAGCTGGCGCTTCACCACCTGGGCTACGACGGCGATATCTCGCACAAGCACCCCCGCAACCTGCCGCTGCTCGAGGCGCGGCTGCGCGAGGATCCGGACCACATCTACTCCTGGTGGCATCTCGGACAAACGCTCGCCGGCCTGGGGCGCATGGGCGAGGCCGAGGAGGCCTGGCGCCGGGGCCTCGAGGCCGCGCGGCGCGCGAGCGGAGCCCCCACCTCGCGCTTTCTCCCCCACCTCGCGCTCCTGGAACTCTCTATGTCGGAGCGCAGAGGCCTCGACCGCGAGCTGTGGCAGGAGGCCTGGGATCTCGTTCCCGGGCTCCCTTCGCTTCTTTGGCTGCGCGCCCGAGATCACCTGGAGGCGCGGCGCTGGGAGGAGGCGCGGGACGATCTCGAAGCGATTCTCGAGGCGCCGCGCGACGACGAGATCGCGCGGCAGTTCGCCGTCGAAGAGCGACTGTTCACAATCCTGGCGCCGGCCTCGCTCGCCGACTGCTGCTTTCGGCTCGGCCGCTACGGCGAAGCCGAGCGGCTCTACGCGCAGCTGGCGCAGGCGCGCTCCGAAAGCGGCGACGAAAAAGGCCCGGAGGCCGAGATTCAGCGGCAGTTCGACGTCAAGAGGCGCCTGGCGGCGGCCCGGCGACGGCGCCGGAGCGCGCCTCGGCGCGTTCGCGCAGGACGGCCTCCAGCAGACGCTTCGCCTGACGGCGGATGAAATTCCGCTCGCCCCGGGCAGCGAGGGCGAGGGCGGCCAGCGCCGCCGGCCCGAGGTCCGCGACCCGCGGCCAATTCTCGGCGGCGATCCACCGGTGAGCCTCGAGGGTCTCAGGCGCCGCCGGCCAGCTTTTCCTGAGATCGGGACGCCCGAGCCACGCCGTCGCCGCGGCGGCGCGCACCGCGGCGGCTGGATCGCCCAAGCCCCGGGTCGCGATTTCCGCCAGCGCCTGGGACTCGAGACCGGCCGCCGCTGCGCCGAGGGCCAGGACCCGGATCTCCGGATCGACGCTGGCAAAAAGCCGTGAAACGAGGGTGTGGTCAGAAAGGCCTTCGGCGCCGAGGGCCAGCGAGAGCAGCCCACGGTCCGCCAGGCCGAGAACCGGCGGCGCCGCCCCGGCCGAGAGGTCGAGCGAGCGCGGCGGGCACCCCGCGGAAAGGCCGCTCGCCCACCTCGCGTCGCGCGGGTACCAGTCCGGCGAGAAAGAGCCGGCCCACAGCACCATGCGGACCGGGCGCCCCAGGAGCGACGCCAGGTGGCACACCCAGCCCTCGACCGCGACCACCTGATCGGCCC
>JBCCLG010000470.1:0-4945 GCA_039027015.1 Acidobacteriota bacterium
AAACCCGTCGGCGGTAGGGTGTGGCCCGTACGCTCGTCGCGCATGAGGCCACCGGCGAGCTGGCGGAGGTCCTCGTAGACGACGGCGAAGAGTCGCTCCTGGGCGACCGCGTCGCCTCGACGCCAGCGCCGGAGCAGCCGGGTTACTTCGCCCGCGTCATGCCCCCGCGTCGCTTCGGCGTCAAGGGAGGTGGGGGGTGCGTCTTCCGCCGCGCCCCCGCGATCGTCTTCAAGTTCCCGCATCGGTCTCGGCATTATGGAAGAGATTCGACTAGACAACCCAGGGCGGATCTCTGCCCACGGTGAACGCTATGACTCGTGAGTCTTCCTCGGACCCCCTAACCCCACGCCGATGCGTTTGATCTGAAGAACGGCAAAATTGGACCAGACCAACGGATCTCCGTGACTTCACCCACCTCTGAAGTATCTCTTTCGCTTGGCCATGGTTGAGGTACTGGCCGAAATCGATAGCTTCTCGCCCCACGACGTTCGCCGCAGCATGGCGACGGACTTCCTGGACGCTCGAGTCGATGTGTTCACCGTGCAGCGGCTGGCCGGGCATGCTGATGCGTCGACTACGGCACGATATGACCGCCGCGGGGAGGCCGCGAAGCGCCGGGCGGTGAGGAATCTCGAAATCCCGCCTGGGGCCTGAGAGCGTGGCCCTACGATCTGCAGAACTGAGCAACGTCTCGTTTCCAGCAGTAGTCCAAGGCAGGAGGGGCTATCTCCAGGAGAGCTGCGGGTTCCCGTTGAAGACAACTGGCGCAGCCTCGCGCATCGCGAATCAGCCTGGGTTGTTCGGTTGGGGACAGCAATGCGTCGTGCTGGTTGAAGGGAGAGAGTGGCACGAGCGCGAGGCGGTCCAGAGAAATAGCGTTAACTGGATGATTCTTTTGTTGGATGTCAGAGATTCTGGTCCTTTTGCCCTGCAGCCTTACTGGTCCCTGAGGTCTGCCTCGCGAGCACCATGGCTCTGAGGTGACCTTGTTCGTTTGTGAGTCGGGATTTCAAATCATGCACGCAAGGCTTAAACTTATTCTTATGGTTCTATTTGTCAGGTCAGAGGTTTAGGTAATGGGCGCGCCCACGTACTCTCGTATCCTCTGAAAGGCCCTTTTCTGTCCAGTCTTTCAGGAGCCTTCTCATTTCTTCACAGTTCACGTCATGCTGCGCCGTCTTGGCTTCTCGCCCGCTTTTATTCCTTGAATTGCCGTCGAAATGGCCTTTTCCGGCTTCTTCGCGGCCTCGGCGAGAGTCCAGTCCCAAAACGAGCACCAGGCTACGAACAGTCGGTCTGCTCAGCTCAGGTCGATCCTGTGGTGTTTTATCTGCTAGGCCTCAACAGCTCTTCGAGAAATGCGCCTGGCGTGATGCTGTAAGGGATGTGCCCATTTCACGAGGGGGGAGGCCAAGCACTGCCGACGTTCTGGCCTCGGTGCTTGGGGCCCCTCGAGGCGGAACGGATACGGGCAGGACCGCAGCACAGGCCTTAGCCTGCCGGGTTGAAAACAGAGTTTCGGATGGGTCTAGAGCGAGCGTTCAAAGAGCCGGCACCCACGAGTCGACGCAGCATGTTGGGACGATCAGCGAGGGATAGGGATATGAGACCGAGAGCACTTTTTGCCGGTTGGGCGCTTTGGATTTTCGCGTTGGCTTTAGCGGCCGCTGAACCGGATCCGCGTCCCTCGAGCTTCTACGGCACGGTCTCGGTGGGCGGGCAGCCTGTTGCCGATGGCACTAAGGTTTCCGCCTCCCTGAGCGGCGGACAGCCTCTTGTCGTGACCTCGACTTTCACAGTGGATGGGGAGTCGGTTTATCGGCTCGACGTCCCCGGCGATATTTCGGTGACGCCTGAGGTCGAGGGAGGACTCGATGGGCAGGCGGTGAGGCTCTTGATCGAGGGCTCTCCCGCTCCCGAGGAAGGGGTGTGGGGCGATGGTCTTTACACTCGGCTCGATCTCACGGCGAACCCCGGCGCGGATCTGTCGATCTTGCTGGACGACAGCTCGGACCAGGCGTCGCCAGGGGACGTTCTGATCTACACGCTCTCGGTCGATAACCCAGGCTCCATCGACGCCGCGGGCGTTCTCCTCGAGAACGTCCTTCCGGCGGGAACGGAGTTTGTTTCGGCGAGCGACGGCGGCGCCTTCGATGGCGCCGCGGGGATCGTCTCCTGGCCGGACTTCGACCTCGCTGCAGGCACGTCAGCCGCGCGCACGCTGACGGTGCGCGTGCTGGAGACTCTGCCGCCGGGAACGACCTCCATCGAGAACGTCGCCACGGTGCGCAGCAACGGCGCTGACGGCATTGATCCTGACTCCTCAAATAACCGCGCGAGCGACTTCAACGTCCTGATCGGCGGCGGCCCGGACCTGGTGGTCGCGAAATCGGCAGACCTTACTCTCGCCCGTCCCGGCGACGACATTATCTATACGCTGACGGTGAGAAACGACGGACGTCAGGACGCCCTTGGGGTCGTTCTGACCGACACCTTGCCGGCGGAGGTGATTTTTCTCTCCGCGTCGGGCGATGGCCGCAGCGAGGCAGGAGTGGTCACGTGGCCCGCGGTCAATCTGGCCATTGGGGAACAGCTCACTCGAACGATCACGGTGCGCCTCGATCCGGCGACGGCCGGCGCCTCGCAGCTCGTGAACGTCGCCGAAGCGACGAGCGTCAACGGTCCGGATCTCGCGCCGGCGGACAACGTCGCGGAGAACGTTCTGCCTATCGCGCAGCAGACCGACCTGGTGGCGGTGGCCGTCGATCCGGCGGGCGCCGTGGTCGATTCGCAGTCCCTGACGCTCACCGGCTCTCTCCTGGTGGATGTGCGCAACGGCGGCACCACCGACGCCCTCGCGCTCTTCGATGTCGCCGTTTTCGAGGATCTCGACGGCGACGGAGCTTTCGGGCCCGTGGATAACGTCCTGGGCACGGTGGGCTACGGCGGGGGAGTCCTGGTCGGCGAGACGGTGGGCGTCGAGGTGCCGGTGACGGGCGCCATCGCCTTCCGCAACAACCTGCTCTACGCCTTCGTGGACTCGACCGACTCCCTGGCCGAGCTTGACGAGACCAACAACGTGGAGCACTCGGCCCGCGGCTGCGAATCGGCGCCGACGGTGGGGGATTTTGATCCGGTCGTCGAGCTGTCCTGGCCTCTTGG
The DNA here is from genome assembly GCA_039027015.1 of Acidobacteriota bacterium. Classification (GTDB taxonomy): domain Bacteria; phylum Acidobacteriota; class Thermoanaerobaculia; order Multivoradales; family J023; genus JAUIJL01. The sequence continues at coordinate 3,163 of JBCCLG010000470.1, forward strand.
GTCCACGGAGGATCGATTCTCGGCGGACGTTCTGTCAACGCCGCTCGTGGTGCAGCTCACCGACGACAACGGCGATGGCCGGCGCGATGAGCGCGACATCCCGGATCTCGTCTTCACCTCGATCGACCTGACCTTCCCGCTCAACCCGGCTCCGCGCCTGCGGGCCATCCGGGGCGACACGGGCGACCGGATCTTTGATGCCTTGCCGCCGGCCTCTTCCTTCCTGAATTTCTCCCTGACCGGCATGGCGGCGGCCGATATCGATCTCGACGGTCGGCCCGAGATCATCGTTTCCGTTTTCGACTTCAGGGGCCCCACCGGGCGCCCCAACCGCATCGCGGCCTACGAGCACAACGGCGCTCTCAAGTGGATCTCTGCGCCTTACTCGACCCATCCGGACGGCGACTCGCTCACCAACCGAGATAACCCGACGATCGCGGATCTCGACCGCGACGGCGTGCCGGAGATTCTGGTCGGCGCCAACGTCTTCAACAACAACGGCACGATCCGCTGGCGGGGAACGGGCGGCCAGGCCTATCAATCGGCGGGCAATCGTGACGGCTTTGACTCAGGCGCCATCTCAATCGCCGCGGATCTCGATCTTTCTGGCGACCTGGAGGTCGTGACCGGTAATACGGCGTACCGGGCCGATGGCTCGATCTATTGGCAGGTTCCGCTCGGCGACGGCTATCCGGCGGTGGGCAACTTCGACGCCGACGACTTCCCGGAGATCGTGGTGGTCTCCCGCGGCACGGTGCGCCTCCACGAGCACGACGGCACGCTGATCTGGGGTCCGGTGGATCTGCCGGGCGCGGGCGAGGAGGCGGGCGGCGCGCCCACCATCGCCAACGTGGACTCAGATCCCGAGCCCGAGATCGGCGTGGCCGGCTCGACCCAATACGTCGTCTTCGAGGCGGACGGTTCGGTGAAGTGGCAGACCGCGACCCAGGACGGCTCGTCGAATATGACCGGCTCCACGGTCTTCGACCTCGACGGCGACGGCATGTTCGAGGTGATCTACCGCGACGAGACGGCCCTTCGGATCTACCGGGGCGAGGACGGGGTCGCGCTTTACGAGCTGCCTCTCTCCTCGACGACGCTGAACGAACAGCCGGTAGTGGCAGACGTTGACCGCGACGGCAACGCCGAGATCGTGGTCACGAGCGATCTGGCGCAGATCGTGTCGGTGCCGACCCGCACCCGCGGCCTGCGGGTGATCGGCGACGCCAACGACAATTGGGTGGCCGCGCGCGCGGCGTGGAACCAGCACGCCTACCACATCGACAACGTGGCTGAAGATGGCTTCAGCGTGCCGGCGAACGAGGCGCCGGGCTGGCTCACCCACAACACCTACCGCGCCAACGTCGCGCCGCCCACCGGCGCCTTCGCGTCGCCGGATCTCTCCGCCTCGCGAATCGCGGTCGATCTCTCGGGCTACCCGGAAGTCACCTTCACGGCCCGCGTCGGCAGCGGCGGCACGGTCTTCGCGCCGGCTGGCGTTGCGGTTGCCTTCTATGACGGCGACCCGAGCGCGGGCGGGGTGGAGATCGGCCGTACGGCCACGACGGTCGACCTCGAGCCCGGCGAGTTCGAGGATCTGAGCGTGTCGATCACCGCTTCTGGCTTCGGCCAGGCCGAGGTCTTTGTCGTCGTCGACGCCGAAGACAGCCAGGGCGAGTGCGACGAGCTGAACAATCTCCACGGCATCACCTACGACACGTCGGACGTCGGACTGCTGCTCACCCTCGAAGACGGCACCGACGCGGTGCAGCCGGGCGAGCTG
>JBCCLG010000471.1:0-4927 GCA_039027015.1 Acidobacteriota bacterium
CGATAAGGCGATCCGCGACGAGCACAAACTCAAGGGTTTTGACGGCCGTTTTGGACCCGGGCTGCCGCGGGTGAGTGACGGCTCGCTGCTCTTTCTGATGCATCTGATCAGCAAGATGCGCGACTACGACGCCAGCGACGGCTTCAAGAGTACAGACAGCACCGGCAGCCGTATCGGCATCATTCTCAACGGCTCACCGCTCTTCACCGGCGGCGCGGGCAGTGGCGAGAGCGAGATTCGCCGTTTCCTTCTCGAAAGTGACCTTCTGGAAGCCATCGTCGCTTTGCCGACGGACATGTTCTATAACACCGGCATCGCGACCTATATTTGGGTGCTCTCCAACAAAAAAGCCGCCGAGCGCAAGGGCAAGGTGCAGCTCATCAACGGCGTGCACCTTTACCAGAAGATGCGCAAGAGTCTCGGCTCGAAGCGGCAGGAGATGGGCGACGACGGCATTGCGCTGATCACCCGCACCTTCGGGCAATTCGAGGCCGTCGAGACTTATGACCTCGAGCCCGATACAGAAGAAAACCCCGGCGGACGTGGTCGGCCGGCGGCCCGAAAGAAGAAGGCCGAGAGAAAGACCTTTGGCAGCAAGATTTTCGAAAGCCATGAGTTTGGTCACCGGCGCATCACCGTGGAGCGTCCGCTGCGGCTCTCTGTGCAGCTCACCGACGAGCGGCTCGCCGAGCTGCGCTTCGCGCGCGGCGCGCTCAACGGCGCTATGCGGGCGGTTTATGAACGCTACGGGCCACGGTGGGCCCAGGACCCCACGGGCGCGAGCTACGGCCGACTCGCGGAGCATGCGGACGAGGTGCGTTCTCTCGTCAAATCGGAGTTCAAGAAGCTCAAGGAAAAGCAGGTGAAGGAGCTGCTGGCTCCTAAGACCTGGACCGAGCAGAAGGAGCTTCTCCGCAAGGGCGAGCAGCTTCAGGCGGTGATCGGGACTGAGCCGTGCCAAGACTTCAACGCGTTTGAAAAAACGCTGAAGACGGCGCTCCGGGACGCGGGCGTCAAGCTCGACGCGAAAGAAAAGAAACAGCTCCTCGAGGCCGTCACGCGGACCGATCCCGAGGCTGAACCCGTGATCAAAAAGGTTCTGAAGCCGAAAGAAATCGCCGAGTCCGGCGAGCCGATGTACGGGGCCTTCGAGTATCGAGGGCGGGTCGTACACTTCCAGCCCGACAGCGCTCTGCGCGACCACGAAGACGTGCCGCTCACCGCCGCGTCCGCCCGCGGTGCTGACGTGGATGCCGTCCACGAGGCCTACTTCACAAAGGAGGTTGCGCCGCACGTGAGGGATGCCTGGATCGACGGGACCAAGCGCGACGCGCGCGATGGGCAGGTCGGTCTCGTTGGCTACGAGATCCCGTTCAATCGGCACTTCTACCAATACGAGCCGCCGCGGGATCTAGCGGAAATCGATGCCGATCTCGAGGCGCTGAGCGCCGAGATCATGGAGATGCTTCGAGAGGTGGGTCTGTGATGGAGGCACGATACCCCGCCCACCTAGCCTATGAATCCTCAGGCATCCCGTCTTGTCCAATGCGCCCAGAACATTGGAGCATCACAAGACTCAAGTTCATCTCTGAGATTAACCCGTCCAAATCTCAGCTCAGGCTCCTAGACCAGCAAGTGACCGTGACTTTCCTCCCTATGGAAGCGATTGGCGAGGACGGTAGGCTGGACCTTTCGCACCAGCGGCTCCTCAAAAACGTACTCAATGGGTATACCTATCTCAGTGAGGGGGATGTCTGTATCGCAAAGATCACCCCATGCTTTGAGAATGGCAAGGGAGCAGTCATTTCCGGCGCCAAGAACGGCATCGCCTTCGCTACCACGGAAGTGATCGCATTTCGCTGCAAAAGATCGGCGGACGCCCGCTTCGTGTATTACCTTCTGATCTCTTCACCCTTCAAACCTGATGCTGAAGCGTCTATGCATGGCGCAGGCGGCCAGAAACGAGTCTCTGACAGATTCGCTGCCAACTACCCTGCTCTGCTTCCCCCTCCTGCTGAACGGCTTAGTATCGCCAAGTTCCTCGACTACGAGACGGCGAAGATCGAAGCACTGATCGGGAAGCAGCAGCAGCTCATCGCCTTGCTCGAGGAGAAACGTCAGGCCGTCATTAGCAATGCAGTCACCAAAGGCTTGAACCCCGACGTTCCCATGCGCGATTCCGGCGTCGAGTGGCTGGGGGAGGTTCCGGCGCATTGGCAGATAGTTCGCTCCAAGCGCCACTTTCCTGAGAGCTACAGGAGAGCAGACCCTAATGATGAGCAACTAACAGCTTCGCAGGAATGGGGGGTCATCTTGCAGGAGGACTTCGTACGTCGTGCCGGCCGTCGAGTGGTTCAAATCAACCAGCATCTGGAAAGAAGGAAACGAGTTGAACGTGATAACTTCGTCATCAGCATGCGTAGCTTTCAAGGCGGACTCGAAAGAGCCTGGGTCTCGGGTGGAATTCGGTCTTCCTATGTGGTTCTGAAGGCTTCAGCGGAAGTCGAAGTGGGATACTTCGAGCGCTTGTTCAAGAGCGGACAATATATTCAGGCGCTTCAGGCCACCGCGAACTTTATTCGAGACGGACAGGATCTCAACTATCAGAACTTTTGCTTGGTGGACCTGCCGCTTCCTTCAAAGGAGGAGCAAGCTAGCATCGCCTTGTTCCTCGACGACGAAACGGCGAAGGTCAGTTCGCTCATCGAAAAGTCGAGTCTATGCGTCAATCTCCTCCAAGAACGCCGAACCGCCCTCATCTCCGCCGCCGTCACCGGCAAAATCGACGTACGCGGCTGGAAGCCTCCAGAGCCCCAAAATGACTGGGAGGTCGCATGAGCGCTGACGCCAAGGAACGCGCGTTTCAGCAGGACATCATCGATCAGATGATCCAAGGCGGCTGGAAACTCGGCTCCTCCGCCGCCTACGATCCCGAGCTGGCGCTCTACACTTCGGACTGCCTTGCTTACGTCAAGGAAACCCAGGGAAAGACCTGGGAGAAGTACAAAAAGCTCTATCCGACGGACCCTGAAAAAGCTTTCATCGCCAAACTCGCCGCCCAGCTCAGCAAAGCCGAACCACAGGCCACCGCCAAGAGCCTGCGCACCTTCGGTACCCTGGGCGTTTTGCGCCACGAGCTGCGCGACAAATCGGCTTCGTTCAAGCTTTGCCAGTTTAGGCCCGATCATGGCCTGAACCCTCAAACGCTGGCCATGTACGAGGAGAACATCCTCCGCGTGGTGCCCGAGCTGGTCTACAGCCCCCACGCCACCAGGGCCCAGCTGGAAGCGACCGGAACCCAATCGAAAAGATGGCGCATCGACCTCGTGCTCTTTCTGAACGGCATCCCCATCGTGACGATGGAGCTGAAGAGCGAGTTTACGCAGGCGGTCGAGAAAGCTATCGTCCAGTATAAGAAAACGCGGCTGCCCAAGGACCCGGAGACGAATCAGCCGGAGCCGCTCCTCACCTTCAAGCGCGGCGCTTTAGTCCACTTCGCGGTCAGCCAATTCGAAGCGCACATGACGACCCGGCTGGCCGGCAGCGAAACGCGTTTTTTACCCTTCAATCGAGGCACCCAGGACGGCGGCGCGGGCAATGACCCGCCCGAGGACCTCAACACTTACGCCACCTCATATTTGTGGAATGAGGTGCTCTCCCCCGCCAACCTCCTGCAGATCATTGGCCGCTTCATTCACCTCGAGGTCAAGGAAGAGGAAACCTGGGACGGGTATAAGACGAAGAAAGAAACCCTTATCTTTCCGCGCTACCACCAATGGGACCTTGTCACCCGATTGATCAAGAAGACCCGCGAAGAAGGCCCCGGCCATAAATACCTCGCCCAGCACAGCGCCGGCTCCGGGAAGTCCAACTCGATCGCCTGGACGGCGCACCAGCTGTCCTCGCTCTACGACGAGCGCGGAGAGAAGCTCTTCCACTCCGTCCTCGTCGTGACCGACCGCACCGTGCTCGACGATCAGCTCCAGGACACCATCTATCAATTTGAGCACGCCGAGGGCGTGGTCGGACGCATCAACCGCAGCGAGGGGCAAGGTTCGAAATCCGAGAAGCTCGCCGACGCGCTCGAGAAGAGTCAGCCGATCGTCATCGTGACCCTCCAGACCTTCCCCCACGTGCTCAACGCGATCGAGCATAGCGTCAGCCTCAAGCAGCGCCGCTACGCCATCATCGCCGACGAGGCGCACTCCTCTCAGTCCGGCTCGACCGCCAGACAGCTCAAGGCCGTGCTGACGAGCGAGGCCCTGAGCGACGACGGCGACGTCGAGCTGAGCGCAGAAGACCTGCTCAACGCGAGCGTCGCCTCTCGCCGCGCGACGCCCAACATCAGCTACTACGCCTTCACCGCGACGCCCAAGAGTAAGACCCTCGAGCTTTTCGGCCGTCTACCGAATCCCGACGAGCCGCCGTCGAGGACCAACAGGCCCGAGGCCTTCGACGTCTACAGCATGCGCCAAGCGATCGAGGAGGGATACATCCTCGACGTGCTCAAAAACTATACAAACTACAAGGTGGCCTACAACCTGGCCCAGAAAATGGCCGGCGCCGACACGGAGGTGGACAGCAAGAAAGCCAGGGTCAAGCTCAACCAATGGGTGAAGCTGCACGACTACAACATCGCGCAAAAAGTGATGGTGATCGTCGAGCACTTCCGCGACAGGGTGATGGCGCTCCTGAACGGCCAGGCTAAGGCCATGGTGGTGACCGGCTCCCGCAAGGAGGCGGTCCGCTACAAGCTGGAATTCGACAAATACGTCCGCAAGAAGGCCTACAGCAGGCTGCAGGCGATGGTCGCCTTCTCGGGAGAGGTCGAATTCAGCGGCTCGGATCCCAACGTCGAAGGTTTGCTCGGCGAGAAGTTCACCGAAACCCGCATGAACCCGGGTCTCAAGGGTCGCGACATGCGCCG
>JBCCLG010000472.1:0-4925 GCA_039027015.1 Acidobacteriota bacterium
CGAGGTCGAGGGCCAGCCGGCGGCCGCGCGCCTCCGCCAGCGCGGGCGCCGGATCCTCCGCGCCGTCCGGCGGGCCGAGGGAGTGCACCTCCGCCAGCACCTCGAGGGCGGTGAGCCGAGCCAGCAGATCCCACTCCGCGCCGGAACGCGCCGCCAGGGCGCCGCGTCCGCCGTCTTCAGGGCTAAGCGCCGAGAAAGTCAGCGCGCCGCGCTCGGTGAGGGCTGCGGCGAAGGGCGCCGCCAGATCGCCCAGACCCGCGGGCAGATAGACCACTCGGCCGTTCAGTCGATCGGCCGCGGCCGCCATCTCGCCGGCGCCAAAGCCGGCGGGCAGGTCGCTGAGCTCCACGGTCAGGCCGCTCTTGGCGGCGGCGCCGGCCAGGGCCTCGCGCTGGCGAGCGTCCGTGGACTCGAGGACGGGTACCGCCACGGCGTCCGGCGCAAGATCCAGCGCGCGGAGCAGCGCGCCCAGCGCCTCGAGGTCTCGGGCGCTCCTGCGCGCGAGGGGCGCGGCGGCGATCCGGCGAGCCGCTGGCTCCTCGAGGCCCAGGGGGTCGAGGGTGATTTCATAGGAATCCGGCGGAGCGGCGCCCGGAGACGAAGGGCCGACCCGCACCCGCACCCGGGGATCGGGAGCGTCGTCGGTCTCGGCTCTGGCGGCGGTCTCCTCGTCCGCTGCCACGACCACGGTCCAAGGATCGTTTTCGGGAGCGAGCAGGGTCCTCGTTTCGGAGGCCACCCGTTCGGCCAGGCCGCGAAACTGCGGCTGCGCGACCTCGATCTCCACTACGGGTCCCGCGGCTCCAGAAGCGGGTCCCGCGGCTTCAGAAGCGGGTCCCGCGGCTCCGGAAGCGGGGGCCCACGCGAGCATCCCCACGAGGACGCAGGTTTGGATCCAGTTGATGACATTCTGCATGGGTTCAGGTCTCTCGACGGTGATGTAAGCCGGAGTCGAAGTCCGGCACCGAAAGTTCTGTAATTGAATTCGCGTCGCCCCCTGCGGAAGGCCGGCGTCGCGCGTCACGACCCTTCCTTCGCCTCCAATCCGTTTTCGTATGCACGGTCTGACCAATTGGTCAGTATTTTTGGACGGAGACATGGAGACTCTCGATCTTGCGCCCAGCCCCCCGCGACGCCCCAAGCCTCGTTTCTTGTGCATTTCTCTTGGTCGAAACGGGATCGCGGCTCGCTTCCAAAGCCGGTCTTCGCCGCGCAGCTTGCGTTCGCGCCCTCGATGCCTGAGTATTGAAAGCGATGCATCAGCAGCGGCCTCTTGAACCCTCCCCGGCTCAGATTCGCCGAGCGGTCCTCCACGCTCGCGCGGCGCTCGCGGCGCTGGCCTTTGCCTGCGTGTTGGCGGGCGGCCTGGAGTGGGTGCGCGGAGGCCATCTCCACGTGGGCCCGGAGCGCGTCGAGCGCCACTACCACGCTCACCTCGGGGCGCATCATCACCATCCGGAGAGCCCCGACTCCGAGCGCCCCGGGCAGCCCGCGGATTCCTCGGTGCCGGCGGGTTCCCAGGAGAGTTCAGGCGAAGCCAGCCTCTACCTGGCGTCCTTCCTGCTGCTGAGTCCCGCCGAAGACTCCTTCGAGTTTCTGGGCGCCCTGCCCAATGCGGCCCGCGAACCCGCTGCGGAGCCTCCGCCAGGCGCGCTTCTCTCCTCACGTCACGATCCAGCGAGCCGAAGAGGACCGCCGGCCGCCTGAGCGACCGGCAGCCTCCTCTTCCCCCGTCAGCTACTAGGCCGGCCTCCCGTGGCCGGGCCAACCCGTGTGCCGCGGCCGCGCGTCCAAAAGACGCCGCGCCCGCCGGGATCGGCCTGACGGCGCCCGGCCGCAGCGCGCGCCCTCCCGGCAGCGGCGCCGCGGGCCCATCCATGACCCGGATCGAATCGACTTTTTGAGAACGCCCGCGCGCGTTCTTCGCAGCAGGAGAGAACCATGCGACTCCGCACACCCGCTTTTTGCCTGAACACCACCGCGCTGCTCACCGCGGCCCTGGCGCTCACTCTGATCCCAGCCCCTCAGCTCCTCGCCGAGGAAGAGGAAACCACCGACCCCAAGACAGTCGAGGTTCACGAAGAAATCGAGGTCCAGGGCCGCAGCACCGACCTCGTCGGCATCGCCAGCTCGGCCAACGAGGGCGCCACCAGCTGGGAACAGCTGCGCCTGCGGCCCATCCAGCGGCCCGGCGAGCTGGTGGAGACCGCTCCCGGCGTGGTCGCCACCCAGCACTCCGGCGGCGGTAAGGCCAACCAATTCTTTCTTCGCGGCTTCAACCTCGATCACGGCACCGACTTCACGGTCAGCGTCGCGGGCGTGCCGGTCAACTTTCCGAGCCACGGTCACGGCCAGGGCTACACGGACCTCAACTTCCTCATCCCCGAGGTCCTCTCGACGGTGCTCTACCGCAAGGGACCCTACTTCGCGGAAACCGGCGACTTCTCGGCCGCCGGCAGCCTCGACATCAACCTGGTAAACGAGGTGACCGACCGCCAGCTCAAGGTCACCGGCGGCAGCTTCGAGTACGGGCGCCTCCTGTGGATGGACAGCCTGCGCAGCGGCGCCGAGGGGGACGAGCCCGGGGGCGCCGGAGGCGGCGTCCTGACGGCGGCGGTCGACGTCTTTCAGGAGAACGGCCCGTGGACCCGCGAGGAGGACTACGACGGCTTCAAGGCCTTCGCGCGCTACGCCCAGGGCGACTCGGCGAAGGGCTTCAAGCTCACCTTCCTCGGCTACGACGCCGACTGGCTGTCGACCGACCAAGTGCCGAGGCGCGCGGTGGAGTCCGGCGCCATCGGCCGCTTCGACCTGATCGACCCCGGCCCGCGGGGCTCCACCGAGCGCTACAGCCTGACCGCGGAGTTCAACCGCTCGACCGCCAACACCCTGACCCGCTGGCGCGTCTGGGGCCTGAGCTATGACTTCAACCTGGTCTCCAACTTCACCTACTTTTTAGAGGACGCCGAGCGCGGCGACCAATTCGAGCAGGTCGACGAGCGCTTCGTGTTCGGAGGCGACCTCAGGCACCACTGGCACAGCAACGTCGGCCGCTTCGAGCTGGAGAACGTGGTGGGCTTCCAGGTGCGCTACGACACCATCGAGAACGGTCTTTTTCGCACGCAGAACCTCGCGCGTTTCGACACCGTGAGGTCCGACGACATCGACCAGTGGGGCGGCGGTCCGTTCATCGAGACCGAGGTGCGGCTGAGCGAGAAGGTCACCACCCGCGCCGGCCTGCGCGCCGACTTCATGTCGGCCGAGGTCGACAGCGACTTAGCGGCCAACACGGGCAGCGAAGACGACGTGATCCTCTCGCCCAAGCTGAGCTTCATCTTCGGACCTTGGAACAACACCGAGTTCTACCTCAACCTGGGCCGCGGCTTTCACTCGAACGACGCCCGCGGCGCCACCCTGCGCGTCGATCCCTCCTCGGGCGAGGCCGCCATGCCGGTCGATCTTCTGGTGCGCGCCGACGGCGCCGACATCGGCTTCCGCACCCAGCCGGTCGAGGGCTGGCAGATGACCTTCACCGCCTTCAGCCTCGAGCTCGACTCCGAGCTGCTCTTCGTGGGCGACGGCGGCGCCACCGAGGCCAACCGCCCGAGCCGCCGGCGCGGCTTCGAGTGGACCAACTACTGGCAGCTCGACTCCAAGTGGACCGTCGATCTCGACTTCACCTGGACGGATTCCGAGTTCACCGACCAGGACCCGTCGGGCAACGACATCCCCGGCGCCGTCGGCGAGACCCTGGCCGCCGGCGTGGCCTACGACGGCAATCGCTGGCTCGGCAGCCTGCGCTGGCGCTACTTCGGCGACGTGCCGCTGATCGAAGACGGCTTGGCCGTCTGGGACTCCTCCTCGGTGGTGAACGCCACCTTAGGCTACCGCTTCGGCAACGGCCTCGACCTCACCCTCGAGATTTTCAATCTGCTCGACAGCGAAGATTCAGACATCGAGTACTTCTACGCCTCGCGCCTGATCGGCGAGCCCGTCGACGGCATCGAAGACGTGCACTTCCACCCGATGCCCGAGCGCCAGGCCAGGCTCGTCGTCGCCTGGCGGTACTAAGACGCCGCCCGTCGCAGCCGCTTTCTCAAGCGGACGCCCGGCTCTCAGCCGGGCGTTCTTCGGCGAGCTCGGCCACGCGGGCCTCTACCGTGCGCAGGAGGTCGCGCATTTCGAGATCGAGCGAATCTGGTTCTGTCGCAAAGAGCGTCCTCAACATAGGCTCGAGAAGCCCCCTCTCTTCTTGGGCCAGGCCGAGAAGCGCTTGGGGCCCCTCGCCCGCTCGAAACTCGACGCCGGCTCTAAAAAGCCTCAGCGGCAGCTCTAGCTCCTCGATCCCTTCGGCCAGCTCACGCCACGTCTGGTGCCAGGCGCGGGCTGCCTCATCGCTGATTCCGGGACGGATGAGGACCTCGAGACTCCGAACTAGCCCGTGGCCGAGTTCAGCCAAGCAGCGGTGGCGGCAGCAGCAGTCCAGCCAGACCTGAATGACGGGCCGCCATGTTGCCGGATCGCCGCTTTTCAGGAGCGGTTTCGACGTCGCATCGCTCCACTCTGCGCTCGACACAGGAGGCAGTCGAAAGGCGCTGAGCAGCTCGATCAACTCTGCCTCGCCCGCTTCATGCCTGCCCAAATCAAGCTCGATCGAAACTCTCAGAAGACCGGCTTGAAACTCCAGAATGGCCGACTCAGGCTGGAAGCCCCTGAGAGAGGCCAGGGCCTCTTCAGACCTCCCCAGATGGCTCAACGCAGCAGCGAGGCTGAGGGAGATTTCCTGCCGCTGGCTGTCCCGTTTTAGCACCACCCCAAGAGCGGTCTCGAGAGAGGCGCGAGCCTCCTCGAAAAAGCCAAGACGGAATTGTGCGGCACCAAGCCAATAGACAGGCTCTGGACTCTCCGGAAGGAGCTTAGCGACC
>JBCCLG010000473.1:0-4923 GCA_039027015.1 Acidobacteriota bacterium
CGCGTGGAGGCCCTGACGGAGGCTCTGCCCGCCTGCTCGGTCTGCGGCGCCCGGCGCGACGATGAGCCCTACCTCGAGGAGCTGCGGGAGGCCCTGGGCGAGGCTCGGACGCCCCGCCGGGTGCGCTGCCCGCGCTGCGGCGCCGTGGACTGAGAGAGGCCGCCGCCGCGAAAGGTCTCGCGCGCCTCCTCTCCGAGCGGCGGCGGCTCGCCAGGGCGCTGGCGGCCTCGGGTTTTCATTCCGATGACGGAATGCGCTCCTCGATCACGCCTCTCTGGCCGAGGAGCCAGGCGTTCGGCTTTGGCTCGTTGTATGCTCCTAAAACATAATGCAAGGGGTCGGTTTCATGTCCAAGCCGTCTACTTCGAAGCCTTCTACTTCTAAGTCTTCTCCCTCCGAGTCCTCTCCCTCCAAGTCTTCTTCCTCCGAACCTTCTCACTCCAAACCGTCGACCTCTGAGCCGTACCCTTCCATGCCTTCCACCTCTGATCTGCGCCCGTCAAGAGCGCCTTTCGCCCCGGGGCCCGAGGCGGGGAGTTTCGACACCGCCGCCGCTCCGCCCGCCGCCGGCGATGTTTCCAGGCTGCTGGTCGACTGGCGTCGCGGCAGCGAGGACGCCCTCGAGCAGCTGACGCCGCTGGTCTACGGTGAGCTGCGCCGCCTGGCCCAGCACTACATGAATTCCGAGCGCGATCGCCACATGCTGCAGGCCACGGCGCTGGTGCACGAGGCGTTTTTGCGCCTGGTGGACCTCGAGATGGAGTGGCGGGACCGCCAGCATTTCTTCGCCATGGCGGGTCGCCTGATGCGGCGGGTGCTGGTGGAGTTCGCGCGCAAGCGGGACGCCGAGAAGCGGGGCGGCGGCGAGCGGCCGGTGACCCTGGTGGGGCTCGAGCTGTCGATCGCCGGGCCGATCGACATGATCGGCCTCGACGACGCCCTGCAGGCGCTCGAGAAGCTCGATGCGCGCAAGACCCGGGTCGTGGAGCTGCGCTGCTTCGCCGGCCTGACGATCCGCGAGTCCGCCGAGGTGCTCGGCGTTTCGGAGGCCACGGTGGAGCGCGACTTCAAGATGGCCAAGGCCTGGCTGGTTCACGAGCTGCGCCTGGCCTGACAGACTGGGGGCCTAGGGAGATTCCATCATCAGGGCGAAGAGGGCGAGGAGGAGCCGGGTCCGGGGTATGGCGGTGAGCCACAGATTCGGGGAGAGAGAATGCAGCTGAGGTTTTCTCCGGGAGTCGCGGGGGAGGCGAGGTGAGCCCGGCCGACAGTCCGGAGAGCTTCGCCCGCCTGGAGTCGATCTTCCATCGCCTGTCGGATCTACCCGAAGACTCCCGGCGCCGCGAGCTCCTCGAGCTGCGCCGTGAGGATCCCGAGCTGGCCGAACGGGTCGCCCGGCTGCTCGACGCCAGCGGCGCCACCTGGAAGCTCGGCGACTGGCTGCGCGGCGCGGAGGAGCCGACCTCCGTCGAGGCGGCGGGCGTCCCCGGGCCGGCGGACGGCGACCGCCCGCCCGAGCGCATCGGCGGCTTCAGGATCCTGGAGGAGCTGGGCCAGGGCGGCATGGGGGTGGTCTACCTGGCCCTTAGGGACGACGAGTTTCAGCAGCGGGTGGCCCTCAAGGTGGTCAAGCGCGGCATGGATACCGACGAGATCCTCGACCGCATGCGGCGCGAGCGCCAGATCCTCGCCAAGCTCGAGCATCCGAGCATCGCGCGCCTGATCGACGGCGGCAGCACCGAGGACGGCCGGCCGTTCTTCGCCATGGAGTACGTCGAGGGTCACGCCCTGCTCGACTGGTGCCGACGCGAGCGGCTGGGCCTTAACCAGCGCATCGAGCTTTTCCTCGAGATCTGCGGCGCGGTGGACCACGCCCACCGCAGCCTGATCATCCATCGCGACCTCAAACCCTCGAATATCCTGGTGACCGAGAGCGGCACCGCCAAGCTGCTCGATTTCGGCATCGCCAAGGTGCTGGCGGCGCCCGCGGGCGGCGAGCTGCGAACGGCCACCGGCCAGGTGCTGCTCACCCCGGACTTCGCCAGCCCCGAGCAGGTCCTGGGAGAGCCGCTGACCACGGCCACCGACGTCTACTCCCTGGGCGTCCTGCTCTTCTGCATGCTGACCGGCGATCACCCCTATCGCGAAAAGGTGCAGAGCCTGCCGGGCCTCTACCGCTTCGCCGAAGAGGGCACGGTGCCCAGGGCCAGCAGCCGGGTGCTGCAAACCCGGAGCGTCGAGGAGGGGGAGGATCTCGGCGCCGCCGCCGGCCTCGAGCTGCGCCCGGCGCAGCTGGCGCGCAGCCTGCGCGGCGATCTCGACGACATCCTGGCCATGGCCCTGCGCCGCGAGCCGGAGCGCCGCTATCCCTCGGTGGCCGAGCTGGCGGAAGACCTGCGCCGCCACCTCGACCGGCGTCCGGTCAAGGCCCACCCCGAGTCCTTCGGATACCGCCTGAGCCGCTTCGTGCTGCGCCAGCGGGCCCTGGTGATCGCCGGCTGCCTGCTCTTCTTTTCCCTTGCCGCGGGGTTTACGGGCATCAGCTGGCAGGCGCGACGCGCCGAGCGGGCGAGGGACGTGGCGGAGGAGCAGGCGGAGGCCGCGCGGGCGATCGGCGAGTTTTTGATCGGCATTTTCGGCGAGCCCGACCCGGCCAAGCACCGCGGTGAGGAGCCCAAGGCGCGAGATCTGCTGCTGCGCGGTCGCGGGAGTCTCGAGGACGCCGAGCTCGAGCCCGAAACCCAGGCGACCTTCGCGCTGGTGATCGGGCGGGCTTTTCAGCAGCTGGGCGACCACGCCGAGGCCGCGGACCTCTACCGCCGAAGCCTCGAGGCGCGGCGCGAGCTTCTGGCCTCGCCCGATCCCGGGCTGGTTGAGGCGATGCTCTATCTCGCCGACGCCGAGAGCCTTCTCGGCCGGCTCGAGGAGGCGGAGAGGCTGCTGATCGAGGCGATCGATCAGCAGAGGGCGCTCGGCCAGGACCCGGCCATGATGGCGACGCTCGTCCTGGACCTCGGCGTCAACTCCCTGCGCGCCGGGGATCCCCAGGCGGCGGAAGGCCAGATGCTGGAGGCTCTGGAGCTGCGCCGCCGCCACCTGGGAGACCGCCACGTCGACACCGCGATGGCGCTCAACAATCTGGCCGCCCTGAGGTTCCAGCAGGATCGCCGCGAGGAGGCCGCCGAGCTGCTGACCGAGGCCCACTCGATTCAGGTGGAAAAGCGCGGGGCCACCCATCCCGAACCCCTGAGAACCCAGGCCAGCCTGGCCGCCACCCTGTACCGGCTGGGGCGTTCGGAGGAGGCCCTGGAGCGCTACCGCCAGCTGACCGAGGGGCAGCGCAAGGTGTACGGCAACGCCCATCCGGTGCTCGCCCGGACCCTTTCGAGCCGCGGCAGTATCCTGATGCGCGCCGGCTCTTTCGCCGAGGCGCTGGAGTTTTTCGAGGAGGCCGAAAGCATTTTCGAAGAGGGCCCCGGGCGGGGCGAGAAGACCCATCTCCGGGCCGCGATCGGCGTTGCGGACGCGCGGGCCGAGCTCTCCGATGCCGAGGGCGCCCTCGAAGCCTACGCCCGGGTCTTCGGCCTCCTCGAAGAGCGCGAGTCCGCGGACGGCGTGCACCTCCTGGCGATCAGCGCTCTCTCGGGCCGCGCCCGCCTCCTGACTTCATTGGGCCGAGCCCGGGAGGCGACGCGCGACTGGTGCGCCTCCCTCGCCCTGAGAGCGCAGCACGGCCTGCTCGACACCGAGCGCGGGCGCGAGGAGCGCGCCGCTCTTGAGGAGCTGACCGGCTCTTCGGTCTCGGGCGCCTCGGATCTCGGCGTCGTCTGCCGCTCCCCGGACGGCTCGCGCCGGGCAGCGACTTTCTAGCTCGGAGCTCAGGGATCCTCCTCGACCTCCGAAACGACCTCGATATCGAGCACCTGCGGCTCGTAGAGCGTGCGGAAGAGCCGCGGCGCGGCTCGAATCACCGCCTCGGGCGCGCATTCCGAGGTGCCGACGGCTTCGAGGGTAGCGCCGGCGGCGACCTCCGCATACGGCAGCTGGTAGCGCGACCAGTCGCGCAGCGTCACCAGCGCGGAACCCTCCAGGCTGCTCGAGGTGGGCGCCAGGCGAGCGCGCGGAGGTGTCGGCGAGGCCTCGAGGCCGGTGAAAACCGCGGGCGGCGACATCATGGTGCCGGCCCCGCCCCAGCTTCCGGCCTCTGAGTGCTCGGGGATCTCGTCGACCTTCCACACCATCTGGTAGTCGAGGTCGGCTCCCGCCCAGCCCTGGGTCTTATAGATCGCCGACTCGTAGAAGTCGCGAAGGCGCCACTCCACGGGCCCGTCGCAGGGCGAGGAGCATGCCTTCAGCTCGGGGATCTGCAGGATCATCAGCCCGGCGGTGGTCAGCACCGGCGTTTCGGTGAATCTCTCGAGGCTCGCGCACAAAAAGTCCACCTGCGCTTCGCGCGGGCTGCCGTGGCGCATGGTGAAGCGGTCGCTCGCGTGCGTTTGATGGTCACCGAAAAACTCGAAGGAAAACCCGGGGTTCGACCACTCGGCGAGGGCCGCCGCCCGCACCGCGCCGCCGGCGGGGGAAAGAGCCGCGGTGTAAAAGCAGAGGCACCTGTCGTCTTCGGAGGCCATAACGCCGAGGTCTATCGCGGCCTCATAGACCAGGCCCCGCAGGTGGGGATCGGCGAGGGCCTGGGTCCAGTCCGCGAGGGGATCGAGAAGCGCGCTCGCCGAGGGCCCTAGGGAACCCAGATGGAGCGCCCCGTCGATCCGGACTCCCGAGCGGGCGGTGAACAGGCACGGCAGGCCGGCGGCGCTGCAGTCGAGACTCAGGCGCACGTCCAGCTCGTGAAGAACGCTGCCCGCCGCCGCCAGCTCCACCGAGTATTGAAGCCCCAGAGTCGGCAGGTTGGCGAAGTCGCCG
>JBCCLG010000474.1:0-4922 GCA_039027015.1 Acidobacteriota bacterium
ACGTGGAGAAACACCTCGACCTCGACGCCGTGAAGGGCCTGATTTGGCCCGGAGGCGCGCCGTGCTGAACGCCGGAGATTCGCCGGGGGGCCGCCGCCATCTGCACGGCGGCGATCCGGCCCGGGACCTCGAGCGCTTCGGGCTCGAGGCGCGGCCGGTGGTCGACTTCAGCGCCAATTTGAGCCCCCTGGGTCCGCCGCCGATCGTCGCCGAGCGCTGGCCCGAGCTGCTCGGCGCGGTCGAGGCCTACCCCAGCCTCGAGGGCAGCGGCCTCGAGGCCTACTACGCCCGCCGATTCGGCCTCGACCCGCGGCGGGTTCTGGCGGGAAACGGCGCCACCGAGCTGATCTACCTCCTGCCCCGGGTGCTGGGCCTGCGCCGGGCCGCCGTGCTCGAGCCGGCCTACCACGACTACCGCCGCGCCTGCCGCGCCGCCGGCTGCGAGATCGTGCCCCTGAGGCTGCGCCCCGAGGACGGCTTCGCGCCGCCCTCGGACGCCCGCTGGCGCGAGGTTTTAGGCCGAGATCTGGGCGGCCGAGGGGCGGTTTTTCTCGGCCAGCCCAACAATCCGACGGGCACGCTCTTCGACCCCGACCGCCTGCTCCACCTCGCCGCGGCGTGGCCGCAGGTGACCTTCTGCGTCGACGAGTCGTTCATCCAGCTGACGGGCGATTTTCCGGAGCGCTCCGCCGTCTTCGCCCCCGGGCGCGCCGAGCCGCCGCCGAACCTGGTGGTCTTTCACTCGCTGACCAAGCTTTACGCCCTCGCCGGCCTGCGTCTGGGCGCCCTGATCGGCTCCCCGGAGCTGGTCGCGAGGCTGCGGTCGGTCAAAGAGCCGTGGACCGTCAACGCCCTGGCCGACCGCCTGGCCCCCGAGCTGGCCTTCTGCCGCGACCCGAGCGGCGAAGACTACGAAAAGAGCCTCCGCGAGCTGCTGCGCCGGGAGCGCCCGAAGCTCGAGCAGGCCCTCGGCCGACTTCCTGGCCTCGCCGTGGCGGCGGCGCCCGCGGGAGCCAACTTCCACCTCCTGCGCCGCCCTGGAGGCCTGGGAGATCTTCCGGAGCGCCTTCTCGCCCGCGGCTTCTGCCTGCGCGACTGCTCGAACTTCCCCGGGCTCGAGGGCGAGGGCGGCTATTTCCGACTGGCGGTGCGCCTGCCGGAGGAGAATCTGGCGCTCCTCGCCGCCCTCGAGGCCTGCCTCCCGCCGGCGCCATGATCGCCCTCGCCCTCGCGGCCGCCTTGGTCCTCGACGCGGCGATCGGCGATCCCCCCGTGGCGGCGCACCCGGTGCGGCTTCTGGGACGCCTGATCGCCGGTCTCGAGAAGCTGCTCTACCGGCCGGGTCGCGGGGGGCTCGCGCCGGGCATTCTGCTGGCCGCGCTGGCGCCCGCCCTCGCCGTTCTGGCGGCCGTAGCGCCCCTGGCCGTGCTCGCGGCCTCGGGCGCCGGCCCCCTCGTCCAGGCGCTGGCGGCGGCCGCGATCCTCGCCTTCACGATCGCCTTTCGCGACCTCTTCGACCACGCCCGCCCGATCGCCGAGGCGCTCGAGGCCTCGGACCTCGAGGCGGCCCGGGAGGCCGTGCAGCGCATCGTGGGGCGCGACGCCGGCCTCCTCGACTCGGCGGGCGTCGCCCGCGCAGCCGTCGAGAGCGTGGCCGAAAGCCTGCCCGACGGCGCGGCGGGCCCGCTCCTCGGCTTCACGGCCGGCGGCGCGCTGGCCGCGGCCCTAGGGCTCGGCGACCCCCGCGCCCTCGCCCTGGCCCTCGCCGGCGCGGTGCTCTTTCGCGCGGTCAATACCCTGGACTCCATGGTCGGCTACCGCAGCGAGCGCTACCTCTATTTCGGCCGCGCCAGCGCCCGCTTCGACGACCTCCTCGGCCTCGTGCCCTCGCGCCTCTCGATCCTCTTTCTCACCGCGGCCGCCGCCAGCCTGCGCCTCGACGTCCGCGAGGCCCTCGCCACCTGGCGCCGCGACCGCGGCCAGCACCCTTCACCCAACGCCGCCCAATGCGAAAGCTTCGTCGCCGGGGCCCTGGGCCTCGCCCTGGGAGGCCCCACCGCCTACCGACACGGCACCATGGAGAAGCCCTGGCTCGGCCGAGGGCGCAAAGAGGCCACCGCCGCCGATCTCCGCCTCGCCTGCCGCCTGGTGAGACGCGCCGGCCTGCTCCTCGCCCTCGCCTGCGCCGGCTTTCTCGCCGCCGCCTCCGCGCTGACCTGACCGGCGCGGAATACATCTCTCCCGAAGCTTCCGTCGAATCTTGGGCACGGACTCAAACGCCTCTTCACCACGCCATGAGCCAGACCGTCCTTCACCCCTACACCCGCCACGTGCTCTTCTGCACGCAGAAATACTGCGTCAAAACCGCGCGCTCCGAGGAGGTGTGGCGTCACCTGATCACCCTCAACAAGAGGGCCGGGCGCAACACCTGGGACGATCCCAACCGCATCCAGTGCACCAAGACCAACTGCCTGGGCGTCTGCGTCAACGGGCCGATCATGGCGGTCTACCCGGAGGGCGTGTGGTACCACCACGTGGATGAAGAGGCCCTCGAGGAAATCCACGCCAAGCACCTGATCGGCGGTGAGGTGGTGGAGCATCGGGTCTTCCACCAATATCAGCCGCCCTCAGGTCCCCAAGACGCGACGCAGGAAGAAGGCGCGAGCGTCGAGGCCTCCACGGGCGGAGAGACCGACGGCGCCGCGGGCCGCGCTGCCGACGCAGGCGAGACCTCCTCGCCTGGGGAGCCCGGCGGCCGCCTGATCGTCCACACGGGCGGCGGTCAGGGCAAGAGCACCGCCGCCTTGGGCATCGCCCTGCGCGCCAGCGCCCGCGGCGAGAAAGTCGGCGTCGTGCAGTTTCTGAAGGCTCCGGACGCAGATCTCCGCAAGCGAGCGGAAGGAGATCAAGGCGCGGGAATCGACTGGATCGGCGCCGAGGACCCAGCGACCCCCGAGAATCCCTACGTCGATGAAACCGAGGCTCGCGCCCTCGAGAGCTGGCGGCTCGCCCAGGAGAGCATCGCCGGCGGCGAGTATCGGGTACTGGTGCTCGACGAGTTCACCTACCTCATGCACTTCGGCTGGCTCGACGCTGGCGAAGTCGCCGCCTGGCTGCAAGACCATCGGCCGCCCTCCCTCGACGTCATCCTCACCGGCCGCGACGCGCCCCGCGAGCTGATCGACGTCGCCGATCTCGTCACCGAGATGCGCGAGATCAAGCGGGCCACGGCCTGAAGCGGCAAAAACATCCGGCTCACCCGCCTCTTGCGTAGCGACTTCACCCGCGGCTCGCTTCGACAAATATCAAATCCGCAGAAGACCCTTGAAGCCTGCAGGCGCAGACTCCGCTCGTACGATCAGATTTGATAACTCACGGAGCGCCATCCATGAACCCAGAAAAGAAGAGAAAACTCGAGAACGCGGGATGGAGATTCGGAGACGCGGCGGATTTCTTGGAGCTCTCGCCTCAGGAGGCGGAGTATGTCGAGCTCCGCATCAGCCTCGGCGATGCGGTCAAGCAGCTCAGAAAAGAGAAAGATCTCACGCAGGTTGAGCTTGCGGCTCGCATGGGCTCAAGCCAAAGTCGTATTGCAAAAGCGGAAACCGCTGACTCCTCTGTTTCCCTCGACCTGCTGATACGCTACTTTTTGGCGCTCGGCGCCACGAGGAAGGATTTGGCGAAAGCGATCCTGAACGGGTGAGATTCTGCGACCCGGGCAACACCCCTAATAAAACAGATCGGGTCCGGGGGGATAGCCGGCGCACTTGCCGGATTGCTCCGTGAACGGGCAGTACCGCGGCTTCTTGTAGGGCAGCCTCCAGCGCGCGTCGAGAAGGTACTCGCGCCACATCCAAAAGTGGTGGGGTCGCCTGGGAAAAGTCCTGAAGAGGAGGTCCTCGGAGCCGCCGGACGCTTCCTGGAAGCGGCTGAATCTTTCGTGGACGCTCTTGAAGGAGCCCGGCAGCTTGGTGGCTTCCCGGGTTCTGAAGTCGCCCTCTCGCGATTCATAGTAGTAGTACGGAAAGGGGTCCTTCCGAAGAAGATAGGGCCAGAGCGTGAGGTTGGCGGCCGCCACGATCACCAGCAGGGAAAGCCCCGCTCTCGTCCACGGGCTCCATCCACTGGCGAAGGCCAAGGCGACGAGGGCCGAGGGCGGGATGACCAGCCCCGCGAGGGCGACCAGAAACGCCAGGAGTGCGCCCATCTGCGAGAGTTTTTCTGCCCCTTAAGAACAGAGCGCTCTAACCCCGCGTCGGCCGCTGCTCTTCGAAACCGCCTTGCCTAAGGCCGGCCTCGAGTTGGTCGAGCCGCTCCATGACTTTGGCGTTCTCTTCGCGCATCACCTCGACCAGGTCGACGGGCTCCTCGATCGCCGCGGGCCCGCCGAGAAGCTGGGTGATGCTGGCGTTGAGCTCCTCGACGCGCTCCTCGAGATTCTTGATTCGCGAGGCCTCGGCGGTTTCGGCCACGCGGCGAGCCTTCTCGAGCTCCTTGAGGGTCTTGCGGCTTTCAAGAATCGCCAGCGCCTCGATTTTCCCCAGCACGATCAGGTAGAGAACGCTCAGCGCCGCGATAATCACCAGCAGGAGCACTCCGAGCGGAGCCTGAACCTCTCCGAAGATGAGGTTGAGCGTCGAAGGCTCGCTGAAGACCGACCAGTTGAGGCCAGCGAACATCAGCGAGAGCAGCAGCGCGACGAGCACGACGACGGAACGTGGCTTCACGGGTTCTCTCCTCTCCTCAGGACGCGGGTCTCGGGACTGAGCCCCTCACCAGCCCGGCAGATGATAGCAACCCGAGGCTCCGCGGGCCCGCGGTAGAGGCCAGACGGTAGAGGCCAGACGAAGAGACCTCATCGGAAAAGCCCCGGCATCGAGGAGGCCGGGGCTTGGGTGCCTGTGTAGGGGTGCCTAGCTCGC
>JBCCLG010000475.1:0-4922 GCA_039027015.1 Acidobacteriota bacterium
AGTGCGTTGACTCTGCGACACCCTCTGAGCGTAGTTCATGTTCTCTTCTGCATTCAATTCGACATACGTTTCTACGGCGTTGACCAAGAGGAATTTGCGAGCCTCGTCGACCCGCAGATCCGGGATGCTCTCCAGGCAGCGGAGCTTGAGCTTGGCTCGGCCGCTCAGGACCTGGAGAGAAACTTCGTTGCGAAACGGCGGTCCTTTTTGCGTCCTTAGAACATAAACGCCATCGCTGCGCCCGCGCGGCGCGATGAAAGGACGCGGCTCATGTCTCGTGAAACCAAGATTCGCCGGGCCCTCTCGGCCCTCCAGCTGACCTCCCAGCCCGATTCAGCCTCCTCGGAGCCAGCCTCGGACTCCAGGAGCTCGACCGAAGACGCCTCCACGATCTGCCAAAGCCTCGGCCAGACTCCCAGTGAGCAGCGACCCCGGGAACGGCTGCTGCGCGACGGCGGCGGCTCGCTCACGGACGCCGAGCTGGTAGCGGTTCTGCTGCGAACGGGCCGGCCGGGTCAGAGCGCCGTCGAGATGGCTCGCGAAATTTTGGAGGAGCACGGCGGCTTAAGCGGCCTGCTTTTCTCGAATCGCAGGCGCATTCAGCGTCACGGTCTGCGCGCGGCCAAAGCGGCGACGGTGCTGGCCGCCCTGGAGTTGGCCCGTCGCCTGACCCGGGAGGACATCGGCGCGGCGAATCCCATGGATCGCCCCGGAGCCGTCGCCAGCTATCTCCGAGTGCGCTACGGCCGCATCGACCAGGAGGTCATGGGCGCGCTTTTTCTCGACGTTCAAAACTGCCTGCTCTCGGAGTCTGAGGTTTTCCGCGGAACCTTGACCGGCGCCTCGGTTGAGCCCCGAGCGATTCTGCGCGAAGCGCTTCTGTGCGGCGCCTCCGGCATCGTGATTTTCCACACCCACCCGAGCGGCGACCCGGCGCCCAGCCTGGAGGATTTAGAGTTCACGAAGAGAATGGCCCGGGCGGGCGAGATCATGGGCGTGCGCCTGATCGATCATCTGATCGTGGGCGGCTTCGGCCGCTGGGTCTCTCTGCGCCAGAGGCTCGATTGGTGAGGCTCGGCCGTGAAGCTTCGGTGACGCGGCAGGCCAGCGTCAAAGCGGCTTCCAGGGCGCATGACGCGGAGACTCCGGCCGTGGTAGTTTTCGCGCCGTTCATGCCCGGGGCGGCTCTGCGCTTCGGCTCGAAACCCAAGGCCCCAAGCCCATGACCGATCTCAACGACGGCGCAGATTCAAAGCTCCTCCTCGACGCGATTCCGCCGGGTCAAGAGGGCCTCCTGCGCCTGGGCGTCGCGGGAGGTGGCGATCTCCGCTGGGCGGTCGTCGATCTGACCACCCCCGTCGAGGCAGCCCGCCAACGGCTGGACATGGCGCCGCTGCCGGCGGTTGCCCTCGGCCGAGCGATGGCCGCCGCGGTCCTGCTTCTGCGCTTCAGCACCAAGCAGCCCGGCCGGCTGCGTTTCGAGGTCATGGGGCGAGGGCCGCTGGGCCGAGTGACCGCCGAAGCCGACGACGAAGGCTTCCTGCGCGGCATGGTCGACGAGCTCCGCTTTCCGGGTTTTGAGGACGATCCGCTGGCGGTCGGAAGGGCGGTGGGCTCCGGCCTGCTGCGCGTGACTCAGGATTTTGCCGGCCGCCCGGAGCCCTGGATCAGCCAGACCGCGCTGGTCGACGGCGAGATCGGCAACGATTTGGTGCACTTCCTCCACCAGAGTCAGCAGGTGCGCTCGGCGGCGCTGCTCGGCGTGACCGTCAAGCCGAGCGGCGTGGTGGCCGCCGGCGGGCTGCTGGTGGAGGCTTTGCCGGGCGCGCGGGAGGAATCGGTCGAGGCTCTCGAGGGCAACATCGCCGGGCTTCCCGGCGTCGGGGAGCTGATCATCGAAGGCGGCGAGCGGGCCCTAGGCGCGGCGGTTCTCGCCGGCCTCGAGGTCGAGGAGCTCGAGCAGCACACCATCCGCTACGCCTGCCGCTGCCGTCGAGACACCCTGCTCGATCGCCTGCGCACCCTGCCAGAGGCGGATCTGCGCGAGGCCGCAGACCCTCAAGGCCGCGCGATCCTCCAGTGCGGCTACTGCCACAGGCAGTTCGTCTTCAGCCTCGATGAGCTGATGCCGCCGCCGCCGCCAACCTTCTGATCTCCCGCTCGAAACCCCTCAACGATCGATCGTCCAACTCCTCAGCTGCAGAGGTTCGAGATGAGCCACCTCTTTCTCTCCACTCCCATCTATTACGTCAACGACCTGCCCCATATCGGGCATATTTACACGACCCTGGTGGTCGATGCCGTGGCTCGCTACCGGCGGATGATGGGTGACGAGGTCTTCTTCGTCACCGGCACCGACGAGCACGGGCAAAAAATCGAGCGAGCGGCCGCCGAGCAGGGCGTCGCGCCGATCGCCCTGGCGGACCGCGTCGTGGAGCGCTATGGCGAGCTGTGGAATGAGCTGCAGCTGACCCACAACGACTTTATTCGGACCTCAGAGTCCAGGCACCACTCCGGCGTTCAGGCTTTGATCCGCAAGATCGCCGAAGCCGGGGACTTTTACGTCGACCGCCACGAGGGCTGGTATTGCTACCGCTGTGAGGCCTTCTACACCGAGAAAGAGCTAATCGGCGACAAGCTCTGCCCGATCCACGAGACGAAGTGCGAGTGGAAGCAGGAGGAGAACGTCTTCTTCCGGCTTTCCGCCTATCAGGATCGCCTGCTCGATCTCTACGACTCCAATCCTCACTTCGTGCGGCCCAAAAGCCGGCTCAACGAGGTCCGTCAATTCGTTGCCGACGGCCTCAAAGACCTCTCGGTCTCCCGTACCAGCGTCGATTGGGGCGTGCCGTTTCCGGGCCACGACGGCCACACCGTCTATGTGTGGCTCGATGCCCTGACGAACTACATCTCGGCTCTCGGCTTTGGGCAGGACTCCTCAGAGCTCTACGACAGCTTTTGGTCCGGTGACGACGCGACCCGCGTGCATCTCGTGGGCAAGGACATCCTGCGCTTTCACGCCGTCTACTGGCCTGCTTTCCTGATGTCGGCAGGTCTTCCGGTCCCCGATACGGTGTGGGCCCACGGCTGGTGGCTCAAGGACAAGAAGAAAGTCTCCAAGTCCAAGGGCAATATGGTGCGGCCGGACTACCTGGTTCAAGACTTCGGACACGACGCCCTGCGCTTTTTCTTGCTTCGCGAGATGTCTTTCGGTCAGGACTCCTCCTACTCCGACGAGTCCTTTGTGGAGCGCTACAACAGCGAGCTGGCCAACGAGCTGGGCAACACCGTTAGTCGTCTGGTGACCCTGTCGCGCCGCGCCTTCTCCGATCGGCTGCCACCGATCCCCGGGGACCAGCTTCGGGAAGCCGCGGAGTTGGCGGTCGGCGAGTACTTCCGGCACATGGACGACTGGGCCTTTCACGACGCCCTGCGCGCCCTGTGGAAGCTGCTGCAGGAGACCAGCCAATTCCTGGTGCGCCACGAGCCCTGGAAGAAGATGAAAGACGAGTCGGCCAAGGACGAGGTCTCCCAGGTTCTCTGGTCGTCGCTCGAAGCGGTGCGCATCGTGGCCTGCGGCCTGCTGCCCATCCTGCCCAACAAGGCCCCGGCGGTGCTGCGGTCGATCGGCGCCGACTCCGAGCCCGACGATTTCAAAGCCAGCCTGGCCTGGGGCGGCCTGCCGACCTCCGCCCCCTTGGGAGCGGTGGAGCCGCTCTTTCCGCGTATCGACAAAGCCGCCTATCTCAAAGACGCCTCGCCCGCCGAGGAGGACACCGTGGACGAGAAGACCACCGCCGAAGAAAAATCTGCAGCGCCAGCCGCCCCCAAACCCAAAAAGCCGGCGGCGAAACCGGATCCCGACGCCGCCGAAGCGCTGCCCAAAATCGCCATCGATCAATTCTTCGAGGTCGAGCTGCGGGTCGCCGAAGTGGTGGCCGCGGAGCCGGTCAAGAAGTCGAATAAGCTTCTCAAGCTGACTGTCGACCTCGCCGAGGGGGAGCCGCGCACCGTGGTCGCGGGTATCGCCAAGCAGTACGACCCTGAAGACCTGGTGGGCACCTCGGTGATCGTGGTCGCCAACCTCAACCCTGCCAAGCTGATGGGCGTTGAGTCGAACGGCATGGTTCTGGCCGCCTCCGAAGGTGGAAAGCCGGTGCTGGTCAGGCCAGAGCAGGGCGTGGCGGCCGGCACGCGAGTGCGCTGAGGTCGCGAGGTCGATGACTCTCCAGGCCCTTTCCGTGATCGACTCTCACTGCCACCTGCAGTCCCTCGATCCCGAGGACCGCGAGCCGGCCCTGGATGCCGCTCGCGAGCGCGGAGTGAGCGGCTTTTTGGTGCCCGCCATCCGGCTTGAGGATAGCGACGTGCTGCTCGATCTCTGCCATCGGCATGAGGACGTTTGGTGCGGCCTCGGCGTGCATCCCCACGAGGCCTCCACCTGGACGGAATCTCACGGCGACCGCCTGCGCCAGCTGGCCCACGACCCCAAGGTCGTGGCGATCGGCGAATGCGGCCTGGACTTCTTCTACGACCGCGCTCCGCGCGACGTGCAGGAGCGGGTGATGCGCGAGCAGTGGCACCTGGCGATGGAGCTGGACCTGCCGGTGATCGTGCACAACCGGGACTCCAACGAGGTGATGACCGCCATCTACCTCGAGGACGCGTTCGAGGGCCTCAGGGCGGATTTCCACTCCTTCGCCGGCGGTCTGCCCATGGCCCAGGCGGTGCTCGAGCGCGGCGCCTATTTGGGGATGTCCGGTATGGTCACCTTCAAGCGGGCGGATAACGTGCGTGAGGTGCTGCCGATCACTCCAAAGGATCGGCTGATGGTGGAGACGGACTCACCTTTCCTGGCGCCGGTGCCCTACCGCGGGAAACCGAATCGCCCTGCCTATGTGGTCGAGGTGGTGGAACGCTTG
>JBCCLG010000476.1:0-4917 GCA_039027015.1 Acidobacteriota bacterium
GCGAATCAGCGCGTTGGCAAAGCGTTTGGCGTGGCCGGGGCTCATCATCAGCCGCGAGGTGACCATCCCCTGGGGAGGCACGAAGTTGATGAAGTCGAGGATGAATTCCTCGCGGGTGTGGCTGATGCGCACCAGATTGGCGTAGCGGCCCTTGAGCTCCTCATCGGTGATCTTGACGTTCAGGTTGCGGCCCTGGTTGGGGCTCTGCTGGGGATTCGGTTTGTTGTCGTCGTTGGCCATGGTTCCTCCCGCTGGTGCGGCTGGTGCTCTTGCGCGCTTTCGTCTCGATCGTTCGACCGATCAGGACGATCGCTGGGTTCCTCGGGTTTCCTCCGGAAGTTTTCGCCACTCGATACCGCCTTCCTCGCCCGCGGCGAAGCTCCAGGAGTGAGGCGGGAAGTACACCCCGTCGCCGCGCTCGCTCGCGGTCACGGAGAGGGCGACGAGCTGACGCCTGTAGTCGTAGGGCGTGCCGTCGAGGGCGTGGGCCGCGATGTCGACCAAATACTCCCCCGGGCCCAGACGCAGGCAGGGGCAGTCGATGGCGAGGGTGTGGCAACCCGTCTCGAGACGGCCCGGCTCGAAGCCCGCGAGACCGGTGTTGGTGCCCCACACCACGGTCTGCCTCGGCGTGGCGATGCTGATGCCAAAAACGAAATCCTCCTGGGCCAGGTGGACCTCGATCTCGATCTCGAAGCGGACGCCCTCGCCGCTGCGCAGGTGGTAGCGCTCCTCGGCGCCCGAGTCCGCCTGCGCCAGCACCCGCAGGCGCTCGACGGTCACCGCCCCCGAGCCCCAGCGAAGAACGGGCCCCTCCGCCTCGGGCGCCTCGTCGCCGCCGTCCTCCGCGCTTTCCTCGGCGCGGGCGATCTGAGCCTGGCGGTGATCCTCCCCCGCGGCCTCGGCGATCGACTCGCGGTAGGCGTCGATCACCCGGCGCGGGTGACCGGCCAGGCGCAGCCGACCCTTCTCGAGCCACAGAGCACGGTCGCACACCTCCTCGATCAGGCTCAGGGAGTGGCTGACCAGCACCAGCGTCTTGCCGCGGGCGAGAAATTCCTCGATGCGCCGCAGGCAGCGCTGGCCGAAGGCCTCGTCGCCCACCGAGAGGACTTCATCGACCATCAGGACATCGGGCTCGGTGTGGATGGCCACCGCGAAGCCCAGGCGCACGTACATGCCCGAGGAATAGTTCTTGACCGGCTCCTCGATGAAATCCCGCAGTCCCGAGAACTCCACGATGTCGTCGAAGCGGTGATCGATCTCTTTTTTGCTCAGCCCGAGAACTGCGCCGTTGATGTAGATATTTTCTCGCCCCGAGATCTCGGGATGGAAGCCGGCGCCCAGCTCGATCAGCGCCGCCACCCGGCCGTCGATATCGACCGTGCCGGCGGTCGGGCGCAGGATGCCCGCGGCGACTTTGAGCAGGGTGGATTTTCCGGA
This sequence comes from Acidobacteriota bacterium, assembly GCA_039027015.1. Classification (GTDB taxonomy): domain Bacteria; phylum Acidobacteriota; class Thermoanaerobaculia; order Multivoradales; family J023; genus JAUIJL01. Next base: position 1,444 of record JBCCLG010000476.1, read on the forward strand.
GCCGTTCGACCCGATCAGGCCGACCGCCTCGCCACGCCGCACGCTGAAGCTGACGTCGAGAACCGCGGGAATCGACTCTTCCTCGGAAAGTCCCTGCACGAGGTTGCGATCGAGCAGGGCGCTCTTGAGGGTCCGCAGGTGATGCCCCGCGGAGGTTCGGCGATAGAGCTTGGAGAGTCCTTCAACCCGGACGACGGCCTCTTCGCTCCCGGCGCCGTCTTCGGCTCTCTTCGCGGCCTGCTGAGCCGCCGCGGCGGCCTTTGCCACTACACGGCCTCCACGATCGTGGCGCTCAGTCGATCGAAGAGCAGGGTGCCGGCGACGAAGAGCAGCAGGCTCCACGCCGCCATCTCGATCCATAGCGCCAGATCCGGCGTGCGGCCATAAAAGCACGCCTGCTGGTAGGCGCGAAAGAAAGCCGCCAGAGGGCTGCGCGCCACGACGAACTGAAGCGAGGGCTTGTCGGCCAGGGCCTCGAGGCTGTAGAGGATCGGCGTGGTGAAGAAGAGCAGGGTCAGAAGATTGGCGAGAATGTCCTTGACGTCTTTGAAGTGCGCGTTGAGCGCCGCCGTTCCGAGGGTCAGGCCCGCGACCAGGGGAAGCTGCAGCAGAATGATCGGCAGAAACCAAAGCGCGGTCCAGGTGAAGCGGGTGGGCTCGACCAGGGCATCCGTGAGCAGAAAGGCCACGGCGAGAATCGGCAGCGCCAGCAGCAGGTGCACCAGGTTGGAGAACACCGAGACGACGGGCAGCAGAGAGGCGGGAAAAGCGGCTTTGCTGATCAGGCCCGCGTTGGCGATCAGCGCGTTAGACCCCTCGAGCCACGAGGTTTGAACCCAAATCCACGGGATCACGCCGGTGGCCAGAAAGAGGGCGTAGGGACCGGCCTCGGCGACGCTCGGGTCCCGCGGCTGGAACACCACGTTGAACACGAAGGTGTAGACCGCCAGCAGCAGGAGGGGAGTGACCAGCGACCAGAGAAAGCCGAGGGTCGTTCCGCGGTATCGCGCCTTCAGCTCTCGCTGGGTGAGCGTCACCAGAAGGCTGCGGTAGCGGTAGATGGAGTGCAGCAGTTGGAGCATGGGGAGGATTCTCGCGGGCGGCGTGGCGGATTGGCCAGCCACGAAAAAGGGGCGACTCGGCGTCGCCCCCTGGAGAAGCAGCCTCGGCGGCCGGCGTCAGATGCCCGCGGCCTTCTTCTGCAGCTCTTCGAACTGGCGCTGCAGCGCCTCGCGCCGCTTCTTGATCTCTTCCTGCTTCTTGCGAACGCGCTCGTTGTAGTCCACCAGCAGGAGGTCGCTGCCGATCACGTAGAGGCGCGGAAATTTGCGGACGTCGCCCTTATCGTCGAATTGGATGCTGCCCGTGACGCCGGGAAAGTCCTTGATGGCGTCGCGCAGCCCCTTCTTGACCTCGCCGGCGATCACCGGGCGCCCCTCGATCGCCGCCGCCAGAACCTTCATCGTGTCGTAGCCGTTGGCGGCGTAGATATCGGGAGTCTCGCCGAATTTCTCGCGGTACGCCTCCACGAACTTCTTGATGTGGGCGTGGTCGCTATCGGTGTCGAAGACGGTTTGGGTGAGAAAGACGCCGGCCGCGCCGTCGCCGGCCTGGGCGATGGCCGATGAGGTGGCAAAGGCCGAGGTGGTGAGGATCTTGCCGTCGAAGTTGAGCTGGCGCAGCTCTTTTATCATGGCGGCGATGCCGTCGGCATAGCCGGCGAGATAGACGGCGTCGGGCTCGAGGGAGACCGCGCGGCTGACCAGCGCGGCCAGGTCCGAGGTGCCGGGGGGAAATTCGATGGTCTCGAGAACCTCGCCGCCGAAGCCGGTGAAGGCCGGCGCGAAGACGTTCTGGATATCGGTGGCGTAAGGCTGCTCCTCGGCGATGATCACGACTTTCTTCACGTCGAGGGCCTGGGCCGCGCTCTGCGCCATCTTCGAGGCCGCCGTATGGTCCGACGGGCACACGCGGTAGAAATTCCGCGAGATGCCGGTCAGCTCGGGGCTGGAGGCCGAGGGCGAGATCAGCACGCGGTCGTAGCGGTCGATGGCGCTGATCATCTCCTTGGCTTCGGCGGTGGTGATGCCGCCGACCCCCACCATGGCGCCGGCCTTGAACTGAGCCTCGAGCAGCTCCTTGGCCTTCGCCGGGTCGCTCTGGCTATCGACGATTTCGAGCACGAACGGCGTCGTGAAGGATTCGTCGGCCTGGACCTCCTCGAAGGCCAGCTCCATTCCGTTGCGCACGGCCTGGCCATAGGCCTCGGCGCTGCCGGTCAGCGGAATCACGCCGCCGACCGTCACGGATTCTGGGGGACAGCCTGCCAGCAGCAGACATAGAGCGGACATGCAGACTGTGGCGAGCACGCGGATGGATCGGTGTCCCATGTGCAACCTCTCTCGATATCTATCTCACGGTGGCGAACGAGGATACCTGAAACTGCGGGCAGATCAGATCCGGCGATCCTACCAGCGTCGCGTCGGCGGCGCATGGCCGGGCGCCCGTCGCGCGCGGCAAGAACCGGCCTGGCGTCGCGCCGTCGGCCGATTCCGAGGGATAATGGAGGGGTGAGCGAGAAATCGACGCTTCGCATCGCGTGCCCGGACTGCGGCTCGAAAATGACGGTCGACGCCGCTACCGGTGAGATTCTGGAACATCATCCGGCGGGCGGACGCGAGAAGAAAGCGGACTTCGACGCCCTGCTAAGAGACGTCGAAAGCTCCAAGAAGCGGGCCGAGAAGGTTTTTGATCAGGGGCTCTCGGCCCTCGAAGACCGCGGCAGGGTTCTGGAAGAGAAATTCAGGAGGGCGCTCGAGCGCGCCGAGAAGGAGGACGACGGTACTCCCCCGGTGCGGCCATGGGATCTCGACTGACGCTCCCGGCGCTGGCTTTTGCCGCGCTTTTGGCCTTCGCCGCGGCTTTGCCGGCCCGCGCCCAGACGCCGTCAGACTCCTGGCGGACCCTCGAGACCGCGAGCTTCCGGTTTCACTACCCGGCCGAGGCGGAGGCCTTCGCGCGGCGCACGGCGTCACGCATGGAGGCGGTGCGCGCCGCCGTGGCCCGGGAGGTGGGCTACCGTCCCCCGGGGCGCACCGAGGTCCTGATCGAGGATCCGCTGGCGCGCGCCAACGGCAGCGCCTGGCCGGTGCTCACGGCGCCGCGCATGATTCTCTACACCACCCCGCCGCCCGCCGACTCGGTGCTCGGCAACTATCGGGATTGGGGTGAGGTTCTGACCGTGCACGAGGAGGTGCATCTGGCGCACCTGCTGCGCCCCTCGCGCAACCCGCGTCGCCACCTCTTGGAGTCTCTAGCGCCTCTGGGGCCGATCGCCCAAAGATCGCCGCTCTGGGTCAGCGAAGGCTACGCCACCCTACTCGAGGGTCGATTGACCGGCTGGGGACGGCCCCACGGCAGCCTGCGGGCCGCGCTCTTGAGGCGCTGGGCCCAGGCCGGGGCGCTGCCGAGCTA
>JBCCLG010000477.1:0-4910 GCA_039027015.1 Acidobacteriota bacterium
CAGCGGGATCAGGTCCTCGAGATTGCGCAGCCAGCGCCGGGTCAGCCCCGAGGGCTCCTCCCCACGCCGATGGTTCGACGCCGCGGTGAGCAGCATAGGCACCGCGCCCGCTTTCCGCAGATCCGCGACCATTCGGGTGAGGTTGTCGGCAAAATCGCTCTCGGACACCCGGTTCGGGTACGCCGTGCTGCGCGCTCCCCAGGCGACGAGGCCCTTCATCACCAGCTGCACGAGGCGCGAGCGGCTCCAGCGGCTGCCGAACACGCCCTTGAGCCTGGCGATGGTCTTATCTTCGATGCCGAAGCCGATCCAGTGGTCGTTCCAGCCGAAGTAGATCGTCGCCACCGCCGGGGCGAGGGCGGTCACCTCGCGCTCGACCAGCCGACGACCCTGATAGGAGGACCAGCCCGCGACGCCGAGGTTGCCGATCCCGAGGGAGCCGCCCCGCCGCTCGCGGGCGATCTTGACCAGGGCCTCGCCATAGGTGCCGAAGTGCGTGCAGGAGTCGCCGAGCAGCAGCAGAGGCGGGCGCTCGGCGGCGAGTCGCTCAAGTCTCAAGCCGTAGTCCTTGGGCACCCAAAAAAGATCGGCGTCCTCGTCGAAAGCGTTCTTGAGCAGCACCGGATCGGGCTTCCCGAACTCGATGTCCTCGGGGTAGAGCACAAAGGAAAAGCCGGAGGTCCGCAGGCCGACCTCGAGGACGGCGGCGAAGAGCACCACGGTCAGCGCCGCGACGGCGAGGTTCATCGCCAGCGGCCGCAGCCGGCCGCCCGGGTCTTCGGTGGCCTTCTCGGCGGCGCTTCCTGCGCCTGTGGCGGAACCGTCCGGCCCCTCGCTCGCAGGCGTCCGCTGGGGCCCGCTCTTCTCGGCCGGCGTCATTTCTTTTCGCGGAGCGTGCCGGTCGAGTCCGGGAGCGGCAGCGCTGCCGGAGTGGTGGCCAGAAAGAGGCCGAATCCCGCCGCCCAGGGCAGGTCGGCCACCAGGGGCTGCCACCAGCTCGAGGCCGGCAGCTGATCGCTGCCGAGCGCCCAGAAGGTCATTCCCAGGCCGGCGATCTTGGAGAGCAGCCCCAGCCACACGATGCCGCGGTGGCGCAGCGGGTCTCGCCACACCATCAGGTAGCCGACGCCAAAAATCATCACGCAGAGAAAGAGCAGCTGATGGGCGAAGGGATAGAGGGGCGGCGCCATCCCCGCCTCGAGAAAGGGCTTTTCGAGGTTCCAAAATCCGGCCAGGCCGCCGGCGATATTGAACAGTCCGGCGACCAGGAAAAAGCGCCTCCAACCAGTCATGGAGGCAGCTTAGCAGCTCTCTATGAAGGTCTCCGTGAAGCTTCGAGGGCGCTCCTGGCCGCGCCTGCAGCGAGCCGTCCGCGGGGCTTTGAGCGCCGCCAGAGCGAGCTCAGCCAGCCGGAGAAATCCTCCACCGCGAGGTGGATCGACGGCAGCACCACCAGGGTAAGAAGCGAGGAAGAGACCAGTCCGCCCATCACGGTGAGAGCCAGCGGGTAGTAGAAGACTCCGCCTACCTTCGAGCCCCCGAGCGCCAGGGGAATGAGCCCGATGATGGTGGTTGAGGCGGTCATCAGGATGGCTCGCATGCGGTCTTGGCCGGCCACAATCACCGCCTCCTCGCGGGCCAGCCCCGAGGCCCGCAGATGGTTGAGGTGGTCGAGCAGCACGATGCCGTTGTTGACCACGATCCCCATCAGGATCAGCAGCCCGATCTGCGACATCAGGTTGAAGGGCGAACCCGCGATGACGAGCAGCCAGGCGGCGCCGGGCACGGCGAAGGGAATCGAGAAGAGGATGGCGAAGGGCTGGGTCAGAGACTCGAAGAGAGAGGCCATCACCAGGTAGACCAGCACCAGCGCCAGCAGGAAGTTGACGGCCATCTGCTGTCCTTGACTGTCCTGCTCGAGAATGCGGGCGTTCCACGACCACGAATAGCCGTTGGGGAAGTCGAAGCCGTCCATCAGCGCGGTGACCTTCTCGCGCATGGAGTCCCAGTCTTCGCCCTCATAGCTGGCGCGCACTCGGGCTCTCACCCTGCGGTTCTCGCGCTCGATGGCGTCGGGCTTGTCGACCGTCTCGAAGCTGGCGATATCGCCGAGGGTCACGGGCCTGCCGTCGACCTCGCGGAACTGCAGCTTTTTCAGGTCGGCCAAATCGCTGCGATCCTCGAGGCGCAGAGCCAGCCAGGTTTCGACCTCGCGCGCCCCGTCGTTGAAGCGCGGCAGGCGAAAGCTGCCGAGCACGAAGGAGAAGGTCTGGGCGATTTCGGACGCCGAGAGGTCCAGCCGGGCCGCCTTGTCGCGGTCGATCGTGACCTCGATCTCCTTCTGCACCGAGCCGAACGAGGTTCCCACGTCGTCCACCCCGTCGAGGGTCTCGAGGCGCCGCTTGGCCTCCTGGCTCAGGCGCTCGAGCACCGCCGAATCCTGCCCGTAGATGTTGAACGCGAAGGAGGTGGAGCCCGCCGTGCTGTCGTCATCCTCGAAAAAGCTCAGCTCGACCCCGGGCAGCTTGGGGAGCACGGCGCGGATTCTCTCGCGCAGCTCTCGGATGCCCTGGCTGTCGAGGTCCTTGCGCACGAGGGTCAGGGTGGTGCCCGCCTCGTTGGCGGCGAAGAAGCTGTAGACCGACTCGATCCCCAGCTCCTCGAGGTGCGGCTCGAGGGTGGCCTCCACGCGGTCAACGTAGCTTTCCGATTCGCTCTTGTAGACGAAATCGGTGTAGCCGTAGGAGAGGTAGAGGCGCTCGTTGACCTGGCCGGAAAACGGGTCGTCGGTGATCAGGCCGAGGGGAAAGGGCAGCAGACCGACCCCCAAGATGGCCACCAGCAGCACCGCGGTCCACGCCCTGCGGCGGAGGGTCCAGGCGAGCAACGCGGCGTAGACCGCCTCCAGCTTCTCGAAAAGCCGCACCGGGCGCGTCGTTCCCGGGCGCAGGAAGCGGCTGGCCATCAGGGGGATCAGGGTCAGCGACGAGAAGAGCGAGCAGACGAGGGCGAGGGCGATGGTGATGCCGATCTCGCCGAGCCAGGTGGTCAGCTCGCTGCGTCCGCCGAGGATCAGCGGCAGGAAGACGATCAGCGAGGTGGCGGTGGAGGCCAGAACCGCCGTCGACACCGCGAGGGCGCCGGCCCGCGCGGCCTTTTTCGGGTCGGGCTCCGTGCGCTTGCGGCGATCGATCGACTCGAGCACCACGATGGCGTTGTCGACCAGCATGCCGACTCCGAGCATCAGGCCCATCATGGAGAGCACGTTGAGGCTCATATCGAGGAAATAGAGCATGCCGCAGGCGGCGAGAATCGAGAACGGGATCGACATCGAAACGATCAGCGTCGAGCCCAGGCGGCGCAGAAAAAAGTAGAGCACCACGACGGCGAGAAGGGCGCCGATCAGCCCCGAGCGGGTCAGGCCGTTGAGCGCGCCGGTGATCTGGTCGGCCTGGTTCTGCCACATGAAGAAGCTGATGCCCTGGAGCAGAGGGTCGCTCGCGATCTCGCCATCGAGGGCGGCCAGCACCGCGTTCACCACGTCGACGGTATTGGCCGTCGACTCCTTGAACACCAGAAGCGCGATGGCTTCGTCGCGGTCGAGGTGGCGGCCGTAGCGGATCGGCGGCTCCTCGAAGGTGATGTCGGCCACGTCGCCCAGGCGCAGGCCGTTTTTGTCGATCTGCAGCTCGCGCAGCTCGTCGACCGACTGGAACTGACCCAGGGCCCGGGCGGTGAAGCGCCGGCCGTCTGGACCGTCGACCTCGCCGAGCACGGTGGAGGCGGTGGCCTTCGAAAGCTGATCGATCAGCCTGTCGATGCCGATGCCGTGCTCCTTGACGCGGTCGAGCCGCAGGTCGACGAAAATCTCCCGCGGCGCCACGCCGTCGAGGTCGACCCGGGCCACCCCGGGGATGCGCTGCAGGCGGCTGAGCACCCGCGCCTCGAGCAGCTGATAATTCTCCGAGAGATCGACCCCCTCAGCCGAAATCCTGCCCTCCACCACGGGAATGTCCTGGGTGTTGAAGGAGAAGATCATGATCTCGCCGATCTCCTCGGGCAGGTCGCCCTCGATCAGGTCGATCTTCTCCGAGACCTGCATGCGCACGATGTCGAGATCTTGACCCCAGTCGAACCGCAGCTCCACGGAGGCGCCGTCGGCGTTTGAAACCGAGTTCATCCGCTGCACGCCCGAGAGGGTGCCGAGCACCTCCTCCACCGGCTTGGTGATCTCGCGCTCCACCTGCTGGGGGTTGGAGTCCGGGTAGGGGATCACCACCGTGATGAACGGCACGTCCACCGCCGGCAGGAAGGCCAGGGGCAGGCGCATCACCGCCAGAACGCCGAAGAGCAGCACGCTGACGAGCAGCATGGCGGTGGTGATCGGGCGCTCGATCGCGAGGCTTGGCAGGCGCATAGGCGGACTCTCCAGAGGATGCGGGAGTCGGCCAGGGGCTCTGGGGGCCGCGGCCCGCTCACCGACTCACGGGGAATCTACGAGTCCGCGGCGCGAACGTTACGCGGCCGGGTCCGGGGGCGTTCCTGGAGCCCCTCCGCCGGGCCCGGGCGAGCCCGCTACACCTCGACCAGATCGAGATCCGCCAGCAGATCGCCGATCGAGGCGTAGCGCTGGTCGGGCTGAACGGCTAGGCACTTCATCAGCACGGCTTCGAGACGCGGCGGGATCTCGGCGACGTGCACCGTGGGCGCCTCGAGCGCCCGGGTGGAGAGCGTCTGGCGGACTTCGCCGACCGTCGCCCCCGGGTACGGGAGGTGGCCGGTCAGGGCGTGGTAGGCGACCGCGCCGAGACTGAAGAAATCGGCCCGGGAGTCGGGCTCCTGGCCCTCGAGCTGCTCGGGCGCCAGAAACCCAGGGCGCGCCACCTCGACCCCCGGACGCACCGGCTGGC
>JBCCLG010000478.1:0-4909 GCA_039027015.1 Acidobacteriota bacterium
GTCTCGAACTCTCCGCGGTCGATGGCGGCGCGCGTCCACTGCTGGCCGGCGACGCAGGCGACCCACGGCGTTTCGGAATCGAGGAGGGCGCGCAGGCGCCGGTCGACGCTCGAGCCGCGGCGCCCGCGCGGGCTAGCGCGCTGTTCGGCCACGGCCTGGCGCAGCCTAATCTCCTCCTCGTCGGGAAAGCTTTTGAGGTAGCGGCCGAGGGATTTTTCGGCCTTCGAGAAGCGGCCGAGCCAGGCCGCGCCGAGACCCAGGCCGAGCTGCGCCAGGGATGAATCCCGGTCGAGCTCCAGGGCCTGCTCGAAGAGCCTCTGGGCGCGCGGCAGGTTGCCCTTCAGCTGGCGATCGACTCCGAAGGCCGCCAGGCAGGCCGCCGCCTCCTGACGGTTCTGATTCTCCTGCTGGACGTAGCGCTGCAGGATCGCGCTGCCGGCGTCGAGGGCGTGCTGGGCGGTTCTCGGTCGGCCCGCGGCACGGTGCCGGGCGTAGAGGCGCGAGTAGACCACCACCGCCGGCAGCAGGGTTTGGGGGTTCCTGGAGCGGCGCATCAGGCGTTCCGTGATCCGGGTCTCCAGCAGGAAGAGGGCGCTCGGCGCTTCGTTCCCGAGGGCGCGGAAGGCGCCCGTTTGGAAGCGCGCGAGGGCCTCGCTGCCGGCCTCGAGGCCGCCGCGAGCAATCACCCGCAGCACCTCGAGGTAGCGCGCCCGAAGCCGCCTCGCCCGCCGGCGGTTCTTCTCCGGCAGCTCGATCGCGGGAATCTGAGTGACGCTCGGCGAGCCCGCGCCCCGCAGCTCGAGACGCGCCAGCGCCGGCCACGCCAGGGCCTCCAGCTCGGCCCGCCGGGCGCCGAGGTCCGAGCCGAGGATCACGACCTCGATCGGCGGCGACGCGCGGCGACCTTCGGCGGCGAAGCGCAGCCGATAGAGCCCGCTGGGCAGCTCCCGCGGTATCGCCAGCTGCGCCGGGTCGGCGAGGGGTAAGGGGCCCGCTCCCGGGGCGTCCGCCCGGGCCGGGGCGATCGGCTCGATCTCGGCGCGCAGGCCCGGGACGGCCCGGGGCGGTCCGGGAGAGGCCCACTCGATCTCGAGGGTCTCTCCCGCCCAGGCCGTCGCCCTGGCGCGCAGGGGCGCCGCGCTCTCCCGGGCGCCGGCGGCGCGCGCCTCGAGCCAGGGCGCCTCGCCCGCCGGCGCCGCGAGTCTCGCCGCGGGCAGAGAAGGCGAGCCCGGCCCCGACGAATCCGAGCCTTCGATCGTCGTCTCCGCTCCGCCGAGTGCAAAGCTGTCGCCGGCGCGGGCCAGCGCCCGAATTCGCGCGCCGCCCAGGCCGTCGAGTCCGGCCGGCAGCGGGCCGAGCTCGAGGCGCGTTCGCAGGCCCGAGGCCTCCAGGAGGCCGACGTCCTCGGGCCCCAGGGGCACGGCGAGGGAGCTCGAGGCCGCGACCTCCAAATTGGCCAGAAGAGCGTAGGCGTGAATCTCGACGACCGCGGGGCTCTCGGCGGGTTCGGGGGGCCGATCCGCCGGCTCGGACTGCCCGGCGCTTTCGAGACCGAGGGCCCGGACGAGACCGAGGGCCCGGAGAAGCGCTCGGCCGTCGAGCTCCACCACCACCCCCGTGCCGGCGACGCCCACCGCCATCGGCAGGTCGCCGCCCCGCTGATCGCTGATCAGGAGCGCCGCGGAGCGCACGTCCACCGGCGTCGCCGTCGCGAGGCGGGCCCGATCGTCGGGCGCCGGGGAGGCCTGGGCGCCGTCGCCTAAGGCGGAAAGCAACAGCGCGAGGGCGAGAGAACCGAGCGCGGGAAGGCGCCTCGCCGGCTCCTTCGGCCGCGCCTCCGCGCCCCATCTGCGCCGGGCTTTTCGGCTCATCGCTCGCCCGCCGCGCTCTCCCGCGGTACGGGCGGCTTGACCACCTCGTGAACGGCGGTCGAGCTGCGCGCCTCCAGCTCGTCGCGCACGGTGACGGCGACGCGGGTTCGAGGCGCCGGGAGCGGCACTTCACCCCGGTAGTCGACCTGCCGGCCGAGGGCGGTGAGCAGATCCTGGTTGCGCACCCGCACCGGCACGATCGCTTTGCTGACCGGCGAGACCCCCGAGTCGAAGCCCCCCGCCGTCACGAAGATCGACAGGCGCCCGGCGTGGGAGCCGCGCTCGGGCAGCAGGGCCAGCTCGCCGAGGGGCACGCGCACGGCCACGGGCACCCACCAGGCGCCGCCCTCGCGCTGCGCCGGCGTTCCGATCTCCACCTCGACGCCGAGGGGATTCTCGAGCCCTTCGCCCACCGAGAGCGCGGCGACCGGCCGATCGGCGTCGATCTGGTCGCGAGTGCGAACGCGCGCCAGGGAAGGGTGGTGAATTTTGGCCCCGCGGAGTCGTCGGCGCAGCTCGATCGCAACCGGCCAGTCGCCCGGCGGCGCGCTCCAGCCGATGCGGTAGCCGCTCTCGAGGTCGCGCCGCAGGCCGCTGAAGAAATCTCCGAAGTTGCGGCCGCGCCCGTGGTAGCCGCCGCCGGTGCTCTCCGCCAGGATGCGCAGGCCGTCGGCGTCGCCGAGGGCGGTTGCGGCCGCGGCCTCGCCCGACACCAGATCGCTGCGCGAGGGGTTGCGCGCCGAGCTGGGCCCGAGGGAGGCGTCGGTCGATGAGCCGAGGCGGGGCGCCCGGCGTCTGGGTCCGCGGGTGGTGACGGCGTGAAAGACGACGCCGGAGGCGGCGGCGCGCAGGCCGAGCTCGCGAAAGAGAACCAGGCTCGAGTCGCCGCGCTGGCCGACGGCCATGGCGTCCATGCTGCCGTCGTCGAGCCGGCCCGCGACGTTGCCCGCGCCCCTGTCGGCGGGCCGCTGCTGAAAGGTCGCCTGCCAGGTGGCGACCAGCAGGCCGGCCGCGCCGGTGGGAAGCCGGTCTCCGAGGTAGATCAAATGCCGCTTTCCCGGCAGGCCCGAGAGGGCGGTGAGCAGGCGATCGAGATCCCGTCCGCTGGCCACCAGGGCGCGCTGGTGCGCCTCGTCGAAGGCCTCGATTTCGGCCAGCAGACCGCGCGGTTCGCCCCGCCGGATAGGCGAGTCCGCGGGACCGATCAGGTCGGTCTGCCTAAGCCCGCCCAGGGTGCGCTGACGCTGCATCTGGCGCAGCAGCCGGCTGTACTGGTCCGGAAGTCGGCCGCCGCCGGGCCTGCCCCGCAGATCCGCCAGGTGGCGGCTCAGGCGGGAGGGGTCGGCGGTGAAGGGCTCGAGCACCCGGTAATCCTCGCCCGCCACGGTCAGCATCCACCGGGCGCCGGGCGGCGCTTGGCCCATGAAGTCGCCGAGGGCCTCGCGCACGCCGTCGAGGCCGTCCGGCTCAAGAAACCGTGTGTCGACGAAGACCACCAGAAAAAGAGGCTCCGTCTCGACCCCCGGCAGCCCCGAGAGCGCGGCGTCCTCGCTCGCGCCCGGCGGCCGGAAGGTCTTGATGGGCGTCTCGCGTCCGTTGACCTTCAGGCGGAAGTCGTCGACCTCAAGGTCGGGGACGGCGCGCCCGCGCCGGTCGAGAACGCGAAACTCCGTTTCGGTGATCCGGACATCGATCTCCTCGAAGACGCCCTCCTGCCGGGACGCGTCGCTCGCGGCCTCGGGCTGGGCGACCGCGGCGGGCGCCGCGGCCAGCGAGAGGCAGGCGCAGCCGGCAGCGAGGAGTGCCTGCAGGCAGCGCCCGGGCGCGCCCGGGCCAGGGCGGCAGGCCCGGGGCGCCGCTCGGGGATGCTCGGGGCGGTCGATCACCTGGATCCGTCCATGTGGGAACTCAAGACCTCGAGAGAGAAAGGTTGTCTATCCCCAAACTCTACAGCCCTGCGGGCTCGCCGAGAGAAAGATCGGGACAAGAGCGCGGAAACGGGCCTTGATCCGCGTCGGTTTCGCCGTGAAGCGAGCGGGGAGAGACGCGCGGGACCCGGCGGGCGTATACTCCGGTGGCTCCCCTTCCGAGGCGGCCCTCGACCCTCGCTCCGAGGCTCGAGCCCGGCCGGCCCCCCATCAGCCGTGCTCTTCTTTCCGCGGCACGCCTCCTTTGAAGATCCGAGAGCTGGAGACCTTGAATATGCGGCATCGGCACGCGATCGAACGTTTCCTCCCCATTTCCCTGGGACCCGTCCTCTGCCTCGCCCTGTGCCTGGGCTCTGCCTCCTGGCTCGCGGGCGCGCCGCCGGCCTTAGCCGAGTGGGATCAGGGCCGGGAAATCGCCGGCGCCGGCGCCGTCCTGAGGCCGCGCGACCGGGTCGAGCCCACCAACCGCATGCTCGAGGAGCGCCTCGAGGACCTGCTGCCGGGCCTCATGCGCGAGACCGGGATCGATATGTGGCTGGTGATCAACCGGGAGTACGCCGAAGACCCGGTGTATTTCTCCCTCGTGCCCGAGCCGGTTTTCGCCGCCCGCCGCACCACGATGCTGGTGTTTCACGACCGCGGCGGTGAGTCCGTCGATCGCCTGACGGTCAACCGCTATCCCCTCGGCGGCCCCTACGAGTCGGCCTGGGAAGGCGGCGACCTCGAATCCCAGTGGAAGGCGCTCGGCGAGCTGATCGAGCAGCGCGCGCCCCGGCGCATCGGCATCAACGTCTCGCGCCACTGGCCGGTGGCGGACGGCCTGACCCAGGGCCTCCACGCCCGCCTGCTCGAGGTTCTGCCCGAGGGCTGGGAGAAGCGCCTGACTTCGGCGGAGGATCTGGTGATCCGCTGGATCGAAACCCGCTCGGACTCCGAGCTGGAGGTTTATCCCCAGGTCGTCGCCCTGGCCCGCGGAGTGATCGCCGAAGCCTTCTCGAGCCGCGTCGTCACGCCGGGCGCCACCACCACCGACGACATCGCCTGGTACCTGCGCGAGCGCTTCACCGAGCTGGGGCTGCCGATCTGGTTCATGCCCTACGTCAACGTCCA
>JBCCLG010000479.1:0-4909 GCA_039027015.1 Acidobacteriota bacterium
CCCAGCTCTGCCTCGACGACGCCGACTGCCGTTTCTCCTGCGGCTCCTCCGCGATCTGCCAGGGCTACATCTGCGTCTCCGGCTGCTGATCTCCGATCGTCAGCCTTCGGGCTCGAGTCAGCTAGCCGCGCGCTCGGCCGACCCGGCCTCGACCGCCTTCTCCAGCGTTGCGAGAAGTCTTGGCCACGGCTGAGCGCCCTTGCGCAAGACCGCATCGACCCGCCCACGCAGCCGCTCGCGGCTGGGCGGGTCGAGATCTTTTCCGGTGAGCACCACCACCGGCAGGCTCTCGAATCGGCCGCCGTCCCGATCCCGCAGGCTCTCGACGACGCCAAAGCCGTCGATCTCCGGCAGCTGGAGATCCAGGAGCACCAGGTCCACCGGCTCCTTCTCGATCAGCTCGAGGGCGCGCGTGCCGGTCGCCGCCTCGAGCACCGTCCAGCCGTCTCTCTCGAGGCCGCGTCTCAGGATCTCGCGGGTCAGGCCATCGTCCTCGACCACGAGCACGCAGGCCGCCCTGCCGGCGCCCGCCGCCTTGGTGACGGCGGCGGTCAGCCGCTCTCGGCTGACCGGCTTGTGCAGATACTCCGAGGCACCGAGGGCGAACCCCATCTCCTGCTCGTCGAGCATGCTGTGGAGAATCACCGGAGTCGCGCTGAGCGAGTCGTCGCCGTTGAGCTCGGCGAGCACCGCCCAGCCGTCCATGCCCGGCATCATGAGATCGAGCACGATAGCGCTCGGCCGGCTGCGCCTGGCCATTTCGAGGCCCTCGGCGCCGCCGCTTGCGGCGAGCACGAAATAGCCCTCCCGCGACAGCTGGCGGCGGGTGAGATCGAGGGTCGCAGGATCGTCGTCGATCACCAGAATGGTGGCGGCCGAAGCCGTCGATACCGCCGCCAGCGTCGCGGTGTCGGACTCCGGATCGTGCGCCGTCGGCATCTCCGCCTGGCCCTCGCGCACCTCGGCGGGTAGCTCGACCCTGAAGGTGCTGCCGCGCCCCGGGGCCGACTCCACCGTGATGTCGCCGCCCATGAGCTGGCAGAACTTGCGGCAGATGGAGAGGCCCAGGCCCGTGCCGCCGTATTTGCGGGTGGTGGAGGCGTCGGCCTGGGTGAACTCCTCGAAGACCCGGGCCTGCTGGTCGGGCGTCATGCCGATGCCGCTGTCGATCACGGTGAAGACGAAGCGGCCCTGGCGCCGTTCGAGACCGAGCAGAATCGATCCGTTCTCGGTAAATTTGCTGGCGTTCGAGAGCAGATTGAAAAGAGTCTGACGCAGCTTGGTCTCATCGGCCCGCAGAGTGCCGAGGTCCTCGCCAAGCTGCACCTCGAGCCGATTGGAGTTTTTGGCCACGAGGGGCTCAATGGTGGTCACCACGTCGTCGACCAGGCGGGCGGGGTCGATGTCCTCGACAAAGAGAGTCATCTTGCCGGCCTCGATCTTGGAGAGGTCCAGGACGTCGTTGATCAGGGCGAGCAGGTGCTGGCCGGCGCGCAAGATCTTGCTGAGATCGGGCAGCATCTCCTCGTGGCCGCGCTCCTCGCACTCCTCGACCAGCATCTCGCTGTACCCGATGATGGCGTTCATCGGGGTGCGCAGCTCGTGGCTCATGTTGGCCAGGAAGGTGCTCTTGGCGTGATTGGCGTTCTCCGCGGCCAGCCTCGCCTGCTCCTCGCGCTGATAGGCCTCCTGGAGACGCTCGGCCATCTCGTTGAAGGAGCCGCCTACCTGCGCCAGCTCATCGCGGCCCACCAGGGTGATGCGATGCTCGAGATCGCCGGCTCCGATGCGCTGGGCGCCCAGCTGCAGCGAGCCGACGCCCCGGCCGATCGAGACCGAAACCAGAAAAGCGACGGCCAGCGCGACCAGGATCGAGGCGATAAAGATCCAGGTCGTCGTTTGGCTGGTCAGCTTGCGTACCTTGAAGAAGACCTCCGTTGCGTCCGCCACCCGCTGGCTCTCCTCCAGCTGGAGCCGCTGGAGAATGCCGAAGGAGGCGGTCGCCTTCTGACTGGCGAGCGCAAAATCACGCTCGAGCCTGGCGACGGCGTCGAGCTCGGCGTCCTCGGCGGGCCCGGGCTCAGCGGAAGGACCTGCGCTCTCGCCCGAGCCCGGCGGGGCGACCGGGGCCTCCGCCGGCGTCTCGGCGGGCGGCGTTGGCTCGGCCACAGGGCCGCTGCTCGAGGAGGGCGGCCGAGACCCGCGCAGCGTTCCTAGGAGCTGGCCGTTGCCGATCGGGCCTCCGAGATCGACGTAGTAGGCGTT
This sequence comes from Acidobacteriota bacterium, assembly GCA_039027015.1. Lineage (GTDB taxonomy): Bacteria > Acidobacteriota > Thermoanaerobaculia > Multivoradales > J023 > JAUIJL01. Next base: position 2,266 of record JBCCLG010000479.1, read on the forward strand.
CCAAAGCACCGCGGCCTCGCCGAAGAGGTTCGCCAGGCTTTCGGTTTGCGGACGCACCGCCTCGGGCGAGCGGTCGCGCAGCTCGGCGATTTGATGGAGGCTTTCGAGCAGCTGGATCTGCAGCTGCTCGAGGTCTTCGACGCTAAACGAGCTGTCCGCGCCGTCGAAGGCGCGGCTGAAGGTCGCCTGGCGCTTGCGCTCGTTGAGACTTTTCTCCAGCTCGATGGCGCGCACCTGACGATCCCGGGCCTGCTGAAGCTGGCGGAAACTCTCCGTGCGCTGGCCGTCTCCCCAGAAGTAAACGAGCAGGTTGACGCCGAAGAGAGCGAGGATGCTGACGAAAGCGAAGGCGAGGCGCAGGCGGATGCTCATGGCGCGGGGTTCTCCACCGAAACTCGGTCGTGCTGGGCGCGCGGCCGGCGCCCCGGAGCGGCGAGGCTCATCCCACCAGCTTGCGCCAGAAGCGGGTCAGCCATCCCTCTGGGTCGGCTCCCAGGGCGCCTGAGCTGATCTCCGGGCTGTCGGCCGACGGCATCAGGGTGGTCAGGGCTTCCTGATCGACGCTCGGCTGCTGGGGCGCGGCAGGCGCCAGGGTGGAAGCCAGCTCGGCGAAGGTGGCGCTGAGTTTGGCGAGTGTCGGCCGCCCCTCGGGCTGTTTGGCCAGGCAGCTCTGGATCAGGTCCTCGAACTCCTCGGGCAGCTCCGGGCTGAAGGAGCGCAGCTTGGGAGGCGTCTTCTTGAGGTGCATCATCAGCAGAGCCATGGGATCGCTCTTGTCGGGCAGGAAGGGGAGCCTGCCGGCGAGGAGCTGAAAAAGCATGATGCCCAGGCTGTAGACGTCCGACTGGCCGTCATACACGTGGTTGCGCAGACGCTCCGGCGCCATGTAGGCGGGGGTGCCGAGCACGAAGCCCTCGGCGGTCAGGTTCTCGCGCGCCACGTGCTCGCCCACCAGCTTGGCGATGCCGAAATCGAGCACCTTGACGACCTCGCCCTGGGACGTGTTTTGGAGGTAGACGTTCTCGGGCTTGACGTCCCGATGCACGATGCCCTGATCGTGGGCGTCCTGCAAGACTTCGCACACCGGCTGCAGAATCACGTTGACCCGCACGGGGTCGAGCTTGCCGGCGCGCTTGAAGGAGGCGGTCAGCGACTCTCCCTCCAGCAGCTCCATGATCAGAAACGCCACGCCCTCGTCGGTGACGCCGAAGTCGTAGACCGTGACCGCGTTGGGGTGGCGGATCCTGACCGAGGAGCGACCCTCGGACCGAAACCTCTGCAGCGCCTCGGCTCCCGCCACCTGGGCGTGGAGGAGCTTGATCGCGACGGGCATGTCCAGCTCGAGGTGGTGGCCCTTGTAGACGACGCCGAAATTGCCCTTGCCGACCACTTCGTCGAGCCGGTAGCGGCCGGCCAGCAGACTGCCGGCGCCGAGATCGCCGCTCCGGCGCGCTTCGCCTGAGCCGGAGTCACTGTCGCGGCGCGCGACCTTGGTGCGCAGCTCCTTCTGAACCCGCGCCTGCACGACGGCGAAATCGATCGGCTTGGTGACGTAGTCGTTGGCGCCCAGGTCGAGGGCCTTGACCACGTCTTCCGACTGGTCGCGGGCGGTCGCCATGATCACCGGCAGCTCGGCGGAGGAGTGCTCCTGCCGGACGCGCTGGAGCACCTCGAGACCGTCGATGCCGGGCATCATGACGTCGAGCAGGATCAGGTCGACGCTCTCGCTGGCCACCGTGGCGAGCGCCGCCTCGCCGTCTTCGGCGCGCAGCACCCGGTAGCCTCGGCGCTCGAGGCGCCGGGAGAGCATGTCGCGGTTTTCCTCGTTGTCGTCCACCACGAGGAGGGTGGCCGGCGACGAGTCGGCCGGGTCGCCGTCGGGCCTAGGCTCATCCACGGGAGGCTCCCGCAACAGACCTGTCTGCTTTCATGACGTCCGTTCAGTTGGAGGGCAGAGGGGTCATCAGCCCGTTCAGCACCAGGTGGGTCATCTGATGGACGATCTGATCCTGACTCAGGCGCCCTTCGCGCTGGTACCAGCGCACGATCCAGTGCACCATGCCGAGCACCGAATAGGCGGCGACCGCGGGGTCGATGTGGGCGCCTGTGGGATGCTGCTGGTCGATCACCGCGCGGATCGACTCCCGCAGCACAGCCTCATATTCATTTTTCCGGCTGACGATCTTCACCCGATGTTCGGCGGAAAGGTTTTCTTCTTCGTAGACCAGGATGGTCATGGCGCTCGGGTCCTGGAGCACCACACGAATGTGTCCGCCCACCATATTCGCCAGGCGGGATCGCGGGTCGACCTCCGAGCGGGCCGGCGCCAGCACCTCTGCCTCGAGCTGATCCATGGCGAAGTTCATGATGGCGAAGAGCAAAGCTTTTTTGCCCTTGATGTAATAGTACAGGCCGCCTTTCGTGAGATCGACCGCGTCAGCGATATCGCCCATGGACGTCGCGTTGAAGCCTTTTTCGTAGATGATGTTGGCCGCTTTACGATAGATATCTACGGCTCGATAGTCGTCGCTGACCGTCGGCGGCTTTTGAAAAGATGGCATGTAATGCGAACCCCTTCGGAATTGACATGGATCGAAGGCGGTCCGCCGGTTTGGAGCCCGAGGTCGCCCGGCCCGCGCGTGCG
>JBCCLG010000480.1:0-4880 GCA_039027015.1 Acidobacteriota bacterium
AGCTCTCCGCGACTGCGGCGTGGAGGCCCGCCTCCCCGTCTCCGCCCGCGCCTCCGAAAAGCTCCGGGTCCGTGCGGAAGAGGCGAGCGATGGCCCGAAAGTACTTCTCCACGGTGCCGCGATTTTGCCGGGTCGTCTCGAGCACGATCAGGCCCGCCTTATGCAGGGCGTCCACGTGGTGGTACAGCTTGGTGGGCTTCTCCTCGATCCGGGCTGCGACCTGTTTGGTCGTCCGAGGCTGCTCGGCAAAAGCCTCGAGAATCCGCACTCGAAGAGGGTCGGCCAGCGCCTTGAGCTGGGCTAAATCGCGGATGACGTGGATTTCCTGAACGGGGGGATTCTCCATGGGGCGAATTTAGCATAGCCCTATTATTCAACTTTTATTGAATATTCACGTATAGTATTCCCCTGCCCCGTCGCGGCGCCTGCGAAGAAAACCAAACCCCCAGCATCAAAACCCCAGCATCAGGAAGTCCACCATGCCGATACAAAGCGCCGCCTGGCTCGCCTGGATCGCGGAGGGCGCCGTCGCCCTCTTCCTCTTCGCCTTTCCCGTCTACTCCGCCCTGAGAGCCCGTCGCCAGGCGCAAAGGGCCGCTGACGGGCTGCCGCCCCGCAACGAAAAGATGCGCGACTATCGCGAAATTCTCGCCGTCCAGTCGCTGGTCAGCGGCCTCCTTCTGACCCTCCCCGAAGTCGCGCTGGAAAACGTCTAGTCGGAGACGCCTAGTCGGGGACGCCTAGTCGGGGACGCCTAGTCGGTGCCGCGATCGGCGCTCACGTCGAGGGCGGAGGCCCCGCCCCACACGTTGTCGAACACCAAGTCCTCGAGACTCTCTTTCTGCGCCCAGTCCTCCTGGGCCAGCATGGGCTCGGGGTAGAACTCGCGGACGTGGCCGATGCAGAGAATGGCGATCGGCTGGCTGCCCGGCGGCATCTCCAGCAGCTCGGCGAGGCGCTCCGGGGCGAAGAGGGAGACCCAGCCCATCCCCAACCCCTCGGCGCGCGCCGCCAGCCACATATTCTGGATCGCGCAGGAGGTGGAGGCGAGGTCCATCTCGGGCATGGTGCGGCGGCCAAAAATATGCTGCTCGCGATGGGGCATCAGGCTGACCACCAGCACCTCGCCGCAGTCGAGGATGCCCTCGACCTTGAGCCGCATGAACTCGTCCTCCCGCTGGCCGAGGGCCTTGGAGGTTTTGACCCGCTCGGTCTCCACCAGGCCGTGCATGCGCTCGCGAAGCCGAGGTTCGGTGATGCGGATGAAGCGCCAGGGCTGCATATAGCCGACGCTCGGGGCGTGGTGGGCGGCCTGGAGGAGCCTCGTCAAAGCCTCGGGATCCACCGGTTCCGGCGAGAAGTGGCGCATGTCGCGGCGCTCCGCAATGGCGCGGTAGACGGCTTCGCGGTCGGAACGGCTGAATTGATGAGCGGACATGGGTGATGTGTCTCCTCAGAAGGAAGGCCGGGCTGTGGTCTGCCTATTCTCGCCGATTGCCGGCTCCGGTGCTGGAGCCCTGGGAGGAAAGGGTCCCCAGGGCCGCGGCGACCTTCGCCTCGCGCCTCGCCGCAAAGCCCCGCCAGCGCGGGTCTCGGCGGACGCTGTCAAAAACCGCCGCGCTCCCGAGGGCGGCGCCCCAGCCGGCGTGGTCGAGGGCGAAGTCGAGGGTTCTGAAGGTCGCGTCGGCCTCGCTCCTGGCGGCGTGCCAGCGGGCTCTCACAAGAATCTTTCGGGGGTCGTCGAGATCGGCGCAGGGAGAAGACGAGCGGCACTCCGAGAACTCGAGGGCCTCGGCGTAAAGCGCCCGGGCGCGGTCTTCTTGCCCCGCGGCGAGGGCGATCCAGGCCTCCAGAAAGCGAATCGGCCCGCGCTCGGCGGGAAGCGGGATCTCCTCGACCCGCTCCGCCGCGAGCCGCGCGCTGCCCTCCGCCTCGGCGACGAGCCCCAGGCGCAGCTGCGCGAGGGCGAGCAGCCGCAGGGCGGCCACCAGCCGCCCGGGGGCGCGCGCGTCGCCGCTCGCCTCGAGCTCCTCAGCCAGCGGCTCCAGCACCCGCAGCGCCTCGCGCACCTGGCCCGCGTCGAGGGCCACCAGCGCCAGGTCATTGCGGTGCGCGGTGCTGCTGAAATGAGCCTCGCCGTGGGCCTCCTCGAGGATAGCGAGGCCCTCGGCGAAGGCGCTCCTCGCCGCCTCGAGCCGGCCGAGACGGCGCTCGACGGCGCCGAGACCGTGGAGGTCGGCGGCGAGACCGGGATGACTCGCGGGCAGGACCCGCCGATCGATCTCGAGGGCCGATAGGGCACGCTCCCGGGCCACGCCGAGGCGGCCGAGGCTGCGGGCGGTGAGCGCCAGATTCGCCTGCAGCACGGCGAGGTTCGGGTGGCCCGCCGGAAGGTGCTGCTCGAAAAGCGCGAGGGCGCGAGTCTGAGTCTCGAGGCTGGCCTCGAACTTCCCCAGGCGATGGTAGAGGATCGCGAGGTTGGCCTGGGCCGCGGCGATACCGAGGGGTTCGGCGGCGAGATCGCCCAGGCCGCCCTCGCTGATCGCCAGGGAGCGCTCGAGGGCCGTGCTGGCCTCCTCGAAGCGGCCTTGACGGGAGAGCACGATGCCGAGGCTGTTGAGCGCGCCGGCCAGCTCCGGGCCGGGATCCTGCCCCGCCAGCTCGAGCGCCGCGATGGCGCTGCGATAGTGATCCTCGGCGCCCTCGAGGTCCTCGCGGTCGCGGGCGATGGTGCCGAGCCGCACCCTGGAGTTCGCCTCCCGGGCGGCGTCCGGCGCGCCGCGGGCCCGGGTCGCCAGGGCGTCTTCAAAAAGCCCCTGGGCGCGATCGAGTGCGCCCAGAGACCAGCTGACCGTCCCCAGGGTCTCGAGCAGCAGGGCGTGAACCTGTGGCTCGTCCTTCAGCTCGTCGGCGCGGGCGATGCCGCGCTCGAGCAGATCCCGGGCGGTCAGATCGAGGCCGAGATCTTCCGCCGGATCCGCTGCCTCGAAGAGGCCGAGCATGAATTGCGTGGTCTCTTCGCTGGCCCGGAGGGCGGACTCAGCCTCGAGGCGCGCCCGGGTGGCCCGCTCCTCGGCTCGCCTCGCCTCGAGCCACAGCGCGGTGGAGACGGCCAGGGCGCCGAGCAGGAGAAGGGCCGCCGCGGCCGCGGACGCCGAGGCCAGGCGAAACCGCAGCGGCCGTCCGGAATCGACCGCGCCGCGGCCCGAGCCGACGCCCGCGGGTTCGGCGCCCGGGGGCTCTTCGCGCGCTGGCGAGGGCCCCTCGCGGCCGGCGGCCCGGGCGGCGAGGCTGGCCAGCTGCTCGAGACCCGCCTCCGCCGCGGGCTCCTCCGCCAGCAGGTCCACCAGCTCGCCGTGCAGCGACTCAGACTCCTCCCGCACCGCCGCGAGACGCCGCCGGCGCTCGTCGCTCTCGAGGGCTGAAAGCTCGTGAAAGAGGTCCTTGAGGCGCGCGAAGCGCCGCCTGGGGGAGTCGTCCGGAGCGGTCTCGGGCCTCACGCCGGCCGGAGCCTGACCGCCAGCCAGCGCTTGGCGAACCGCCAGTCGCGCTCCACGCTCGAGGTGGAGACGCCTAAGAGCTGGGCGATGTGGTCCATGGTGGCGCCCCAGAAAACCCGCAGACGCACGACCTCGGCCTGGCGCGGATCGAGCTCCTCGAGCTCCTCGAGAACCGGCGGCACCCGCGCCACGTCGATGGCCTCGGCGTCGCCGAGGCCGGTGAGGGTCACCCGCGACAGGCCGCCGCCGCGCTTCTGAACGGCGCGCTGGCGCTGATAGTCGATCATCGCGTGCACGATGATGCGGGTGGCGTAGCTGAAGAGGTGCCGACGGTTTTCGAACTTCATCGGCAGCTCGAGGATACGCAGCAGGGCGTCGTCGGCAAGGACCGACGGCTCGAGAGTCAGGCCGTCGAGCTGGCCGCGATTCTTCTTCGCCATCTCGCGAACCGCGATGTCCTCCAGGCGCCCGAGGACCGCCGCCGCGAGGCGGTCTTCGGCGTCGGGTCGGCCTTCGGCCAGCTGCCCGAGCAATTGTGTAATCGCCTGTTCTTCCATCGTCGCGTTTCGAGACGGTCCCCAGTATAGCGAGAGCCAAATGAATCTCGCGGCTCCGTGACGGGTTCGGCGCGGGGGATCTCGTCTCATGAAGTGAACCCGCTTTATGGATGAAGCGCCGCAGGCGCCCTCAGGAGATTCTCAATGCAACAAGCGACTTCGAGATTACGCGCCCGCGGCGCCGCCATCGCGACATTCGGCCTCACCCTCCTCGCGCCCTTAGCGGCGCACGCCGGCGAGATCCCGACGGCTCAAGACGTCGAGAACGTAGACCCGTTCTTCCGCGGCGCTCGAGAAGTCCGCGCGCTCGACTGGGATCGAGACGGCCGTCTCGACGTTGTGGGAATCGGGATCGTCGAGGGCAGCGCCAGCTATTGGCGCAACGGCGAATTCGGCTGGATCGAGAACGGTCTGGCCGGATTTGGCCCCTACACCAGCCTCGATATCGGCGACCTCAACGGCGACGGCACCACCGACGTCGTCTACACCATCGGCGACAGCGCAGCGACCAACGACCGCGTGGGCGGCTACCTCAACCGGCCCGGCATCCTCGGTTTTCCGATCGCCCTCGGTGACGAGGTAGACCACCCGATCAGCGTGCGCCTGGGCGATTTTGACGACGACGGCGACCTCGACGCGGTCTCGCTGGAGTTTGGCTCCCGAGAGATCAACCTCCACGAAAACGCGGGCGACGGCGTGACCTGGACCACCTCCACCATCTCCACCCTGGCCAACAGACCCTCGGACGCCGTGGTCCACGACGTCGATCTCGACGGCGATCTCGACGTCGTGATCATCACCGGCTCCGATTTGGTGTGGCTGC
>JBCCLG010000481.1:0-4876 GCA_039027015.1 Acidobacteriota bacterium
CGAAATCGCCGCGTCGACAGAGGGCCTCGCGGTCTCCCCCGACGGCTCGATCCTCCTTCACGCCGACGGCCTGGGAAAAACCCTCAGATCCTTTCTGCGTCAATCGGACACCGGGGCGCTCACCGCTGCCGATTCCCTGGACACCTTAAGCGACCAGACGACGCAGAGGGCCGGTGAGATCCAGCTACTCTCCCCGACCGAAAATCGCGCCTATGTTTTGGTGGAGAACAGGCCCTTTCCGGACTCCATCGGCCTTGAGAGGAGCCTGGCCGTGGTGCGCTTTAGCGGCGCCGGCCAGCTGACCCGGGAACGGTCTACTCTGCTCGCGGGCGACTTCGACCTCGAGACTCCGGGATTCGCCGTCGACAGCGCCTCGGGGGACGTTGCCTACAGCCTTTTTGAGGGCAATGGCGTCACCGGATCAGCGACCCTCCTAACGCCGGTGGACGGAGGCACCCGTCTCGAGACCGTCGACTCGATCTTCGGCGGCACGCAGCTGGGACTCGGGCTGCCCAAGGTCCTCGCCTTTGGGCCGACCGGCGAACAGCTCTACGTCTCCTCTTTTGGGGGACAGCCCTTGGCGGTCCTTGAAGTCAGCCAGGAGCCCCGGGGCTTCGGCGAGCGCCTGCCGTTCCAGGAAATCTATCGCCCCCGCGAGCTGCTCCAGGTTCCGGGTGGTCCGCTGGCGGTGCTCTTGCCTCGAGGCGCGCTGCTGGCGGAAGCTGGCGATGAGGGCCACCTCGAGCTGGGGAGTCTGATTCCTACCGGAAGGTTCGAACAAAAGTCGATCACCGCCTCGCCTGACGGCCTCTTTCTCTACATCTCATCGAGTTTTGATGAAAGCACCGAGATCTATCGACGGACCGACGCAGGCGGCCTCGAGGAAGCGCACCCGTTTACTTTCCTCCCCGCACCCCTCACGATCAGCCCCGACGGAGCCTTCTTCATCTATCCGGATTTTGAAGGTGAGCTCCTCGTCGCCACTCGGGACTCCGCAACGGGTCTCGCGCAGCAGGAAACGAGCACCGGAGTCTTCGTCCAGGCGCCTGAGATTCGCAGTCTCGAGTTCGCCCCAGACGGCCGAAGCCTGTATTTGATCGAGGACTTTCAGTTCCCCAACGTTCCGAGCCGGAGCCGTCTCTTTTCTTTCGACCCGAGCTCCCGATCGCTCGCCGAGGCGCCCAGCCTGGAGGCGTTCGCGCAGAGCGAAGCCGCGGTCTTCTCGCCCGACTCCCGGTTTCTCTACACCCTCTCCCGGGGCGCGGGCGGCGGCCTGCGCCTGCTCACTCTCGAGCGCTCGGGCTCGAGCTACGAGCTGCGAACCCATCTTGAGCTGAGCGACCGACCGCCCACCGGCCTCCCCCGCCTCGCCATCGACCCCGAAGGCCGCTTCTTCTATGCCGCCGACGGCAGCGGTCGACTGCACGCCTACAGAAGAGAGCCCGCAACCGGCGAACTCGCCGACGCCCAGGTCTTCGAGCAGGGAGAGGACGGCGTCGACTGGCTCGAGGATCGCAATGGTGTCGAGGCCTTGAGTCTCGAAACCGGGCCCGGTCTGCTCTACGTGGCGAGCGCCCAAGCCAGTACCTTGACCACCCTCTCCTGGGGCTGCCGGGAGACCGAGACGCAGCAATGCCTGTCGTCGGGACGCTTCGAGGTCAGCGCCACGTGGGAGACTGCGGAAAGTCAAGGCACAGCCTTCGCCGAGCCGCTGACCGATGATTCGGGATATCTGTGGTTCTTCGGCCCGGACAATGTCGAGGTCGTCGTCAAGGTTCTAGACGCCTGCGAAGCATTCGACCGCTTCTGGGTCTTTGCCGCGGGCCTCACCGACGTCGGCGTGACCTTGAGGGTCGAGGATCGTCTCACCGGCGCGGTCAAAAGCTACGTCAACGACCGCGGCACGCTCTTCCGGCCGGTGCTGGACACCTCGGCCTTCGCGACCTGCAGCACCCCCACCTCGGCGTCGGCGCCTCGACCGAAGCGAGCAGAGGCGACCGAGGCGGAAGAGCAGGTGCCCGCCAAGGCCCCTTGCGAGCCCAGCCCAACCTCAACCTGCCTCGCGCAGGGCCGTTTCCGAGTGGAGTTGAGCTACCTGACCAGCGATTCGATCAGCGGCGCCGGAACCGCGGTCCGCCTCACAGAGGACACCGGCTATTTCTGGTTCTTCGGGCCCGACAACATCGAAGTCGTGATCAAGGTGCTCGACGCCTGCGAGGCCTTCGGCCGATTCTGGGTCTTCGCCGGCGGACTGACCAACGTACGGGTCGAGATCACCGTGACCGACACGGAGACGGGCGAGCAAAGAACGTACCTCAATCCCCTCGGCTCGAGCTTTGAGCCCATCGCCGACACCGAAGCCTTCTCATGCTCGTAGCCAATCCTCGGCACGGTGCGACCGACGAGCCTCCGAGGAGCACTTTTTCGAGGCACGAGAGCTGGAATCTGCCCGCTAGTTGACCAGGAGACTCTCCTGATCCTCAGGCAACGCTAGCCGCGCGGCCAGAATAAACTGCTCGTCGAAAAACCACTCGCCGTTCTCTTGCATCAGAGCCGTGGAGTAGGGGCCAGTTTGCACCGGCATGAGGCGCACTGCCGATCGCCAGGAGTCTTCCAGCGCGAAGAACGGACCGATCACGGCTTCGATACCGAGCCTATTTTCAAGAGCGCGCCGCTTGAGCTTCGCGAGGGTCTCCTCGGCCCAGTGAACCCAGGGTACGGGGATCCAAGCCTCGAGATCCCCGCGGACGACCCGAGCGGCCCCGTGCAGCTTGCAGTAGTGGTAGAGCGAGAAGAGCGACCGCATCGCCTTATCAAGCCTGCGGTTCAGAAGCCTCTCCTTCCCCTGATCCAGCAGCCGCTGCATTTCCTTCGGATTACCGAACGGCTTGGGAAAATTCGTGCATCCTTTAACCAAAGCTTCGGCCGTCAGCTTGAGAGGGCGCCGGCCGGGGACCGCCAAGGTCTTCTGGGAGGGCCCCATCTCCGCCACGTGGCGCTCGCCGGCCTGGAAGCCGAGGGCGGTGAGGAGGGATCGAGCCTCCAGCGCGCCGATCCAGTCATAGCTTTCGAGCTTCGAGCGCAGGGCCTTAAAGTCCGCCGCCTTGAAGATCGTCATCTCCCTGCTGGCGAGATCGAGCTTTACGATCCGCCGCGGCGATTCCTGAGGAAAGGCGAAGAGCAGGCAGCGGCGCAGGGCTTCGTAGGCTCTTTGCGTCTCGGCCTCGCGCTCTGCAGCGCGGGCCGACATCTCCACCCTGCGCTCCTCTTCTTTTTTGCGCCGCCCCCCCTCGGCCCGAACCGTGGTGAGCAGGGCCCGCAGGGCTCGGCGAGCCGACAGCACCTGACGATGCTCGGAGTCGAAGGTCCATGAGCCGCGCTCGTCCTCCTTCACCGCCCCGTGGGTCCAGCGATTGGGCGCATCCCGGCGCAGCCGATGGTCTCGGGTCCACTGATCGAGCCGGGCAGAGCCGAGCTGCCGGCTCATCGGCTCGCGATAAGCCTCCATCAACAGACAGGCGAGCCGCTGACTCGACCAGCTGTAGAGGGAGGACCCGGTAAAAGCTTCCTCGAGCTCAGCGGGGGTCACCGGAATATCGAGCCCTGGAACTGGTTCGGGGGGCGCTTGAGGCTCTTCGCTCTTCGCGTCAATCTGACCCTTCGCCGGGCGCAGGCCCAGTCGAAAAACCCACAGGTCGAGGTCCTGGTCGTGAGGGTCGAGAGAGTAGAGATCCCCCTGCCGATAGACCGGGGGTCGGCCGGGCCGGCATCGCTGGAGTGAGCGGAGAGCTTTCTCAAAAGGCGCCACCCCTGCCTCTGCGAAACGCTGCGCGACCTGCTCAAGGGTCATCGGCTCCCCGGTTTCTAGGAGCGCCACGAGAAGCAGCGGGAAGGTGGTGGCTTCTCGGTGGTGGCGGGCCTCTTCGAGGCGAGGTACGGCGATGCCGAGAATCCGGCAGGGCAGGTTGTCGGTCTCGGTGGTCTCTAGCTTCTGGTTCGAGTTCATTGAGAGAGACTCACTCCAAAATCGAATCGTCGTGTCGAGTGCGGCGGAGTCCCGCGAGGGCTCACAGGGCACGTCCCTGCACGATGGCCACCGACGTTCCCTCGGCAGCCCTCCGTCAGGGCGGCGCACGGGGCCTTTACTCCGAAGGTACAGTGTACGCTCTCCACCCCGCTTCTCAGAGAACCGCTGCGCACCCACGGCGAGAGCGCCATCGGCAGCCCTGAAAGAGGAGCCAAGACTCTAGGAAGCCCCATCGCCTCGTGACTCAGGACACCTCGCCTCAAGACGACATCACGCGCCTGCTGCTCCACTGGCGAAGCGGCAATTCCGAGGCCCTGGACCAGCTGATGCCGCTGGTTTATGAGCAGCTCAAAGAGATGGCCCATCGTCAGATGAGCCGCGAGGGCTCGATCACTCTTCAGGCGACGGCGTTGGTCCACGAGGCCTATTTGCGCTTCATTAGGCTCGACGTCGAGTGGCAGGACCGGACTCACTTCTTCGCCTTGGCAGCCTCCATGATGCGCCGCATCCTGGTCGATGAGGCGAAGAAGCGACGGTCTGCCAAACGAGGCGGCAATGAGACCTTTCTGCTCATGGAGGAAACGGATCCGCCGCGGACGAGGCCTCCCATCGCGGATCTCCTGGATCTGGATCTCGCCCTCCGCCGCCTCGCCGAGCATGACCCGCGCAAGGCCAAAGTCATCGAGCTGCGCTTCTTTGCCGGCCTGACCATCGCCGAATGCGTCGAGGTGGATTTGATTCGCCAGCCAGGCGCGAGCCATCTTGAGGTCCCGCTCCACGGTGGCGTGGGAGATTCCCAGCACCTCGACGCATTCGGCGATGGTCAGGCCGGCAAAGAAGCGCAGCTCG
>JBCCLG010000482.1:0-4864 GCA_039027015.1 Acidobacteriota bacterium
GGCGTTCAGCGGCCACGGTCACCAGCTCCTCGGCCACGGCCTCCACGTCGCCCGAGAGGAGCGCCACGGAATTGCCGATCTCGCGCAGCAGCAGCTGCGTTTGGCGCTCGAGGGTGCGGTCGCGGATCACCACCACCATGCCCAGCACCCTCTCGCCGGCTCGATGGGGGTGGTAGCTCACCGACAGATAGCGGCGCTCGCCCCCGATGTCGAACCAGCGCTGCAGGGTCACCGCGTGACCGGCCACGCAGCGCGCCAGGCACGGCCGCAGCACCGTCGCCACGAGGCCGGGCGGCAGGATTTCCTCGAGCCTTCGCCCCACCAGATCGGCCACGGAGAGGTCCGGGCGTCCAACCCGAGACGCGGTGGCCGCGATGTAGGCACGGTTGGCCGCGCGATACACGCCATCGCGATCGATGTAGGCCATTTGATCTGTGACCGCCGAAGCGATCGTCTCGAACCAGTCGACGGGCGCCTGGTTTACGACATGGGCCACTGACTCGCCTTTCTCACGGCGCTCCAGTAAGGCAGCGGGGCTGCTGAGAGCGTATCTTGCAGGTGACGGCGGCGATTATAGGGGGCTTTGCCCAGACTTTGCAGTCCACATTTTCATCGTCCCGCAACAAATGTCAGGCGAACGCCTAAGGCGCCGGCTCCGGCCTACTCTCGAGTCCAGTCCACCGGCATGCCGTGCCACGGATTGATCCCCATCAAATAGCTGCGGCGCCGAGTGAAGAGCCACAGGGTCGAGGCGGCCAGCGCCAGCGCCAGCGCGTGGGCTACGGCGACGCCGGGCCACGTGTAGAGGTTGGAGATCACGCGATCGGGATTGAGGAGGAACCATCCGACCGGCACGCCAAACGCGAGATTGAGCACGACGACCGCCCAGCGCCAGGGGCTGAGAACGAGGCAGAACTCCTCAACGAAATAGCACATCATCACCACGATCAGGATGAGCCCTTGGACCGCCAAAACCCTGAGAATCAGCCAGGCTGCCGCGCCCGGCGCCGCCGCCACGGCGGCGCCCTCGGCGGCGCTCGGCCACAGCGGGCTCGATAAGAAGAACGGCAGCAGCAGGCTGGCCTGCAGCGCCATGGGCAGCAGCACCCGAGCCAGCCCCAAACGCCAGGGCGCGATCGGCAGGGCCATCCACAGGAGCAGGCGGCGCTCCTTGAGGTCGAGACTGTAGAGCTTGATGGCGAGAACGCATCCCCCAAAGCCCACCAGGACTCTCCACAGCCCGAAGATGTCCTCGATATGTCCCGCCATCAGCGTGGCGGGCAGGCCGACACACAGCGCGGCGAACCACAGAAAGAAGACCGTGCGTTTTGAATACTCGAGCTGACTCTTGATCAATGTCCACATCGCCGGCCCTTCCTCTTCTAAATACTCTCTGGATAGCTTGTGCAGCGGCCGCGCCGCGTCTCAGCCGCAGCCGGTCAGCAAAGTTCTCCGAGCCGCCATGACCCGGAGGGTCACCCAGGCGATGACGAACGCGGCCACCAAACCGAAGGACGTGAAAAGAGGGCTGCCGACCCATGCCTCAAGAAGCGTCGCCGAGCCGTCGGGGCCCTTCCTCAAGGAAGCGGCGGTCTTGCCGACGCCGAGCCCCAGCACGGCAAAGGCCAGCCCGATCACGAATCCGACGAGCTTCGGATGGCCCACCAGGTGGGAGGTCGCTTCCGCGAGCAGCTGAAGCTGGGTCAGAAGAAGCCACAGAACTCCGGAGCCCATGAGCAGCCAGAACAGGGGAAGATCGAGGGCGCCGCCCACCAGCTGGCGGCCGATCACCGCCACCAGCACGGCCGGCGTCAGCAGCAGAACCAGATGCACCGGTAGCTCCCACACCCGGGCGGCCTCGAGGTCCCGGCGCGTCACCGGCAGGGCGCCGTGGAGGACCTCCCGCTGCTCGGCGCGGTAGACCCCAACCAGAACCGACTGGGTACCCCACAGCCCCACCAGCGTCACGCAGCCCATGAGAAGAGCGATCTGCTCGGGCGCCTTGTAGGCCATCGGGATCTCGAGAAAGAGGGCGGCGAAGCCCACCGCCCAGGAGGTGAGCAGCACGCCGAGATAAAGAGGCCAGCGGTGCCTCAAACGCGCTTCAATGAGCTCCCGCACGATGCTTCTCCTTGAGGATTTCGACGGCGATCTCGTCGATCGTCATGCGCGATTCCTGCACGTTCCGGGCGCCCAGGCTCCGGAGGGCTTCGCCCGTAGCCTCGAAATTCGAGGTCACGAGCTGATGATCGCCGCCCGAGCTGCGCAGGCTGCGGGCGCCCACGATCTCCGGCAGCTCGCCCGAGAAGCGGAAGGACACCCGCCGCCAAACGTCGGTCAGCAGATCCTTGGCCTTGCGCTCGACCAGGCGCCCTTCGCGCATGAAGGCGATCTCGTCGGCCAAGCGCGAAATGTCCGAGAGCACGTGGGTGGAATAGAGAATCGAGGTCTCCCCGTCCTCGAGGCGCTCCCACAGAAGATCCAGCACCTCCGCCCGCACCACGGGATCAAGCGCCTTGGTGGGTTCATCGAGCAGCAGCAGGCGAGGCCTATGGGCCAGGGCCGCCACCATGGACAACTTACTGCGGCCGCCCTCCGAGAGAGCGCGCACCGGCTTCTTCAGGTTCAGGTCTAGCCGGCGCGCCAAGGCGTGAACCTCGGAGCTCTTCCAGTCGCGATGAAAGCGGGCGAGAAAGGCGAGGTTCTTCTCCACCGTCCACGAACGGTAGAAGCCTCGGGCCTCGCCCACGAAGCCCACGTCGCGCTTCCAGTCCACGGCCTGGGGATCGTTGGCGCGGCCGAAGATCTCGATCGCTCCTTCATCGCGGGTCACCAAACCCATGATGGCGTGCAGCGTCGTGGTCTTGCCGGCGCCGTTGGGGCCGACGAACGCCAGGACCGTTCCGGCCTCCAGCTCGAGGTCCAGGGGACCCAGCTCGAAATCCCCGTATCGCTTGGTTACGCCGCGCAGCGAGAGGGCGCTCACGCCCCCGGCCGGGTCTTGGGCCGACGTATCGATGACGCCGCCGCCATCGCGATCTGTTGATGGGCTCATCACTTTCCCCTCGTGGTCATCACGTCGTGAAAAATTGCGTCCATGGTGTCGGCGCCGAGCCCCTCGGCTCGGCCCTCCTCGATCACCGGCTCGAGCGCCTGACGAAATCGGTCTTGGGCGACCTCGGCCTTGCTCGACGGGCTCATGGAGTTCACAAAGAAGCCTTTGCCGCGCCGCGCCACGATCAGCCCCTCGCGCTCCAGGTCCTCGTAGGCGCGCTGCACGGTGATCACGCTCACCCGCGCCTGCCGGGCCAGACCGCGGATCGACGGCAGAGACTCGCCGTCGGCCAGCTCCCCAGCGAGGATTTTGGCCCTCACCTGCCGAGAGATCTGGCCGTGCAGCGGCTCCTCCGAAACGTCCGTCAGCTGGAGCAGCACGCTCAGCTCCTCTCGAGCACCACGGCGGTCCAGTCATCGCGCTGCTGTTCGGCAGTTCCCTGACGCAGGCCCTCGAGCACTCCGTCGAGCCAGGCTTGCGGATCGTCCTCCCAGGGCGACGCGCCGAGCAGACGCTCAAAACGCTCGTAGCCGTAGGGGCCGCCCTCGGGCAGGTCGGCCTCCGGCAGCCCGTCGGACATCAGGAGCAGGCGCTCGCCCGGCTCTAAAATCGTCTCGAGGCAGCTGTACTCGAGATCCTCCCGAAGGCCGAGGGGCAGCCGCTCACCGCTCACCTCGAGGGCCTCCGCCCGAGCGCCAGCGCCGGCTCGCACCAGGCGGTACGGATCGGGCAGGCCCGCGTTGACGAGCTCCAGCCGACCCGTGGCCGGCTCGAAGCGCGCCAGCGCCATGGCCACGAACTCGCGGCGGGAGAGCTCGCGGCGAAGGCGCTGGTTGAGCTCCCCGAGCACCTCCGTCACCGAGCGATCGGCGGTGAGAAAGGGCAGCACGGCCTTGACCGAAGCCATGATCAAGCTGGGGCCGATGCCTTTGCCGGCGACGTCGGCCACCACCACGTCGACCCGATCGCTGGCCGCCGCCTCGCCGTGGCGCAGAACGTCGTAGAAGTCGCCCGCCACGAAGCGCGCCGGCTCGTTGTGGGCCACCAGGCTCCAGCGCTCGCCGGCAACGTGAGGGGGCGGCAGCAGCCGGCACTGAATATCCCGAGCCAGCTCCAACTCCTTGAGAGAGAACTCCTGCTCGCGCAGGGTCTCGAGGAGGCGCTGCTGCTCGAGGTCCCGGCGCCGCTCGTCGGAGACCGGCGCGGCCTCGTAGACCTCGCTGCCCCCTCTCTTGCGAAGCCAACCCTCGGCCACCAGGTCGTCGAAGGCGCGCAGCACGCTGATCACGGACACCCGGTTGCGCCGGGCAAATCCGCGGGGTAGCGGCAGCGCTTCCCCGCTCTCGACCGCGCCGGAGAGCACCCGCGCGCGAACCTGTCGCGAGATTTGAGAGTGGATCGGCTCGGAGGTCAGTTCGGTGAGATTCAGAATCATGTCTTTGTCGCTCCTACTGTTTATGTACGATATAGACAGTAAGCACACAAGTCAAGACCCGCTTCATCTCCCGTCGCTGCGATTCGAGCGCCCACCCCTCTGCACCCCCAGGGCTCGCTTCTCGGCAGGTCCTTCAGACCAGCTCATTCGGGTAGGATTTGAGAAGGACCAGCTGAATGGATCAAGTAGATGACCCCACCACCTGGCGCCTGAAAGCGCGCCGGGCGTTCGCGATCGCCGCTGCAGCTGCGGCTCTCGGCAGCCTGGGAGTGCCCGCATACGCCCCCTCCTCGCCGCACCCGCCGGAAGGAATCGTGCTGCATACCGTGGTGCCAAATTCCGCACTCGACCGAGCTGGGCTCGAGCCCGGGGAC
>JBCCLG010000483.1:0-4864 GCA_039027015.1 Acidobacteriota bacterium
CTGCTCGCCGCGAAACGGGTCGAGCACCTCGCCGGCGTTGTCGAGCGCCACGCCGCCGCTGGTCGCCGGCGCCACGGCCCCGGGCTGCAGACTCTCGGCGTAGTTGCCGTAGAGCGAGAAGCGCTCGGTGGCCTTGACGACGACGCCGAACGCCGGCGTGGTGGCGCTCTCGTCATAGGACGAAAGCTCCGCGCCCGAGTTGAAGTCGAAGGAGCGGGTCTCGATGGTCTGGAAGCGCAGGCCGCCGGTCAGCAGCAGGCGATCGCCCAGCAGCGACACGGTGTCGGCGATCGCCAGGCTGCTGTTGCGCACTTCTTCGGTGGTCAAGGGATCTGAGAGCTCGCCGCCGGTAAAGAAATCGGCCGCCGGAAGAGCGGCGAGGGGCGTCGGCGCGAAGAGGTTGCTCGGGAAGGGATCAAAGAAGCTCGAGAGCGCGAACGCGTTCTTGGAGTCCGTGTCGATGATCGAGGCCGAGACCACCAGGTTATGGCCCACCGAGCCGGTCACGAACTCGGCGCGGCCGCCCACGTCGGCCGAGAAGATGCTGTCCTCGCGGGCGTTGTCGAAGCGGAAGGCGGTGGTCGATCCGTCGGTCGCGGCGTTCGGGTTGGCGAGCACGTTGGCCTCCTCGCCGCTGCGCCCGCCCGCCGCGATCCACAGGGTGACGGCGTCCGTGACGTCGAGCTCCGCGCGCGCCACGCCGAAAAGCTGCTCCTCCTCGGTAAAGGTACCGGGCTGGGCGTAGCTGCTGCTCGGATCCGGCACCTCGGGCGCAGTCCCGAGGGGCGTCACCTGGGGGCGGGGGTCGTCGAGCCGATTGTCCTGATAGCCGAGGTCGGCGCTAAAGCGGAAGGTCTCCCCCGCGTAGTCGGTGCCGATCGAGAAAGCGGTCAGCTCCCGCTCCTGATCGTCCACCGACGTCTCGCCGTCGCGGAAGACCGTGTTGAAGCGCACGCCCCACTCGTCCTCCGCGCCGAAGCGCCGGCCGAGATCCGCGGCGCCGTAAAGCTGGCCGGAATTCTCAAAGCCCAGGCTGATCGACCGCACGCCGTTCTTCGGGGCGCGCTTCTGCACCAGGTTGACCGTGCCGCCCGCTCCGCTCGCCCCCGGAGCCGCGCCGTTGATGAAGGCGCTGGCGCCGCGGAAGACCTCGACCCGCTCCAGCGTTTCGGCGGCCACGAACTGGCGCGGCAGAATGCCGAAGAGACCGTTCAGGGTCACGTCGTCTGAGAAGACCGGGAAGCCTCGGATGATGTAGACCTCCTGGAAGTTGCCAAAGCCGTTGGTGATGCGCACCACCGGATCGTTGCGCAGCACGTCGCCGACGCTATCGGCCTGCTGGGTTTGGATCAGCTCCTGGGTGTAGGCGGTGCCGCTGAACGACGACTCCAGGTAGTCGAGGTTGCCGAGCAGGCCGGCGCGGCTGCCCCGAGCCACCTGGCCGCCGGCGTAGCTGCGGGTGAGGTTGACCTGGGAGGCTTCGGCGTAAACGACGATCGAGTCTTCGATCACCGCCGCCTCTTCCGCCTCGGAGTCGGCGGCGTCGGGGTCCTGATCCTGCGCCGCGGAGACGCCGGGCATCAGAACGAGAGCGAGAGCGAGGGCGAGAAATAGGGTCAGCGCGGCCCGCGGCGAAAGCGGGGCCTTTGAATTCGAACTCATGTCGGGTCCTTTAGGATCCCGCGGCCCTCAGGAAGCACCCGACCGGGGTTTCCCGAGGCCACCGGGATCAGCGCGGTGCTGCTCTTTGCCTGAACAAAGCGCGCGCGAGCCGGATTCTGCCGAGCGGCGGGCGAGCGAACGCAGCACATCGGTGAAGAGTCGGTCTATCGGTCCTCTCAAGGCGGCAGACGGCTTCGCGAAGGCGCCCCGCTCTTCGAGATGAGGAAGAGCGGGGCGGCCACCGGGCGCGAATTCCGAGGAGGCAATCCGCGCTCGGCCGGGCGCCGGTTCTGCTGCCCTGCGTTGATAGACAGCAGACTATAAAAACGGACCGACGGGGTCCAGTTCCCTCGGCTGGACCCCGTGAAACTCCTCAGGCCGGCTGCGTCTCCTCGAGCTGCGCCAGCTCTTCGTCTGAGAAAAGGCGCGAGACGGCCATGAACCGATAGCCGAGGGGGATCTCCAGAGAGAAGCTCGAGCCTCGGCCGACCACGGCATCGATGGTGACGTGGGAGTGCTTGAAATAGCTGAATTGATCCGGCGACATATAGAAGCTGCAGCCGTCGATCTCGCCGACCAGGATGTCGCGAGCGCCGATGAAGAATTCCGACTTCTTGAGGCACATGGGTGAGGACCCGTCGCAGCAGCCGCCGCTTTGGTGGAAGACCAGCTCGCCGTGCTCCTCGCGCACCTGGGCCAGCACCTCGGAGGCCTTGGCGGTGATGGAGACTCGGGCGGGGAGGGTGGTTGTCGTCATCGTGGGGATCCTCTTCGGCGGGTTGGAGTGCGGACGGGCGATCTTGAGGCGGAGGGCCGCGGGCGTCCGGACGCCCTCGCTTCTTCGCGAAGGGCACCCGGAGCCGCGCGCGCGGGGCGATCAGAAGAAGCCGAGGGCCGACTTGTCGTAGGACATCAGCATATTCTTGGTGTGCCGGTAGTGGTCCAGCATCATCTTGTGCGTCTCTCGGCCGATGCCGGATTTCTTGTAGCCGCCGAACGACGCGTGCGCGGGGTACGCGTGGTAGCAGTTGCACCAGATCCGGCCGGCCTGAATGGCGCTCGCCGTGTTCTGCATCTGGTGCAGATCGCGCGTCCACACGCCGGCACCCAGGCCGTAGAGCGTGTCGTTGGCGATCTCGATGGCCTCCGCCTCGTCCTTGAAGGTGGCGACGCTGACCACCGGACCGAAGATCTCCTCCTGGAAGACGCGCATGGAGTTGTCGCCCTTAAAAACCGTCGGCTTGACGTAAAAACCGTTCGGATGGGCGGCATTCTCGAAGCGCTCGCCGCCGGTCAGAACCTCGGCGCCCTCCTGCTTGCCAACGTCGATGTAGTTGAGGATCTTCTCGTACTGATCGTTGGAGACCTGGGCTCCCATCATGACGCTCGGATCCAGCGGATCACCCATCTTGATGGCCTCCACGCGCCGAATACAGCGGGCGATGAAGTCGTCGTAGATGCTCTCCTGAATCAGGGCGCGGGAGGGGCAGGTGCAGACCTCACCCTGGTTGAGCGCGAACATGACGAAGCCCTCGACGCATTTGTCGAGAAAAGCGTCGTCCTGGGCGGTCACGCTCTCGAAGAAGACGTTGGGCGATTTGCCGCCCAGCTCCAGGCTGGCCGGGGTGATGTTCTCCGAGGCGTACTGCAGGATCAGGCGGCCCGTGGTGGTCTCGCCGGTGAAGGCGATCTTCTTGATGTCCGGGCTCTGGGCGAGGGGCTTGCCCGCCTCCGGCCCGAAGCCGTTGACCACGTTGACCACGCCGGCGGGCAGCAGATCGGCGACCAGCTCGAGCACTACCAAAATCGACACCGGCGTCTGCTCCGCCGGCTTCAGGACCACGCAGTTGCCCGCCGCGAGGGCCGGAGCCAGCTTCCAGGTGGCCATCAGGATGGGGAAATTCCACGGGATGATCTGGCCCACGACGCCCAGGGGCTCGTGCACCTCCATGGAAACCGTACCGGCGTCGAGGTTGCACACGTCGCCGGCCTCGCCGCGAATCACGCCCCCGAAATAGCGGAAGTGATCGACCACCAGCGGCAGATCCGCGTTGAGGGTCTCGCGTACCGCCTTGCCGTTCTCCCAGCATTCGATGACGGCGAGGCTCTCGAGGTTCTCCTCGATGCGATCCGCGATTTTGAGCAGCATATTGCTGCGTTCGGTCACCGAGGAGTTCTTCCAGCTGTCGAAGGCCTTCCAGCCGGCGGCGATCGCCAGATCGATGTCCTTCGAGCTGGACCGCGGCACCCGCGCGATCACGCTGTTGTCGACCGAGCTGATGTCGTCGAAGTATTGGCCGTCGACGGGCGGCACCCATTCCCCGCCGATGTAGTTCTCGTATTGATCCTTGAAATCAGGTTTCGAGTACATAGTGCTTTCTTTTGCCTCGGCCACAGAAATGGGTCGGACCGTGCCACTCAGTGCGGCCTCCGAGAAGCCCGGTTGTGCGGTGATCCGGCAATTCTAGCAGCACCCTAGGGCAACCTGAGGCGGCCTGATTCGGAGGGCTTCGGGAGCGGCCGAGCGGCTCCGCCCTCGCCCTGCCGGACGGGTCTGAGAGCGGAAGTCTGCCGCGCACGCGAGGCGAAATCCCGAGGCTTTTTGCCCCCTGGCCTGCCGTCGACCGCGGCGCTCACGGGTTTGGCGGCGTTTGGTTTCAAGCTTCCTTGACAATCTGGACCAAAGCGGTCCAGAATTCGAATTCTCCTGCTCAGAACCCCCAACGGGCAGCGGCCCTCTCCCCCCCTCCCCCCCCGCCGCATCCGCCCGACTCCACGACGCCCTCCCCCTCCCGACGGCGTCTTCATAACCAGATTCACCGGGATATCAGCACCCATGAACGAATACGTACGTCCAATTCTTCGTGTCGCCCTCTGCCTTTTTCTAGTCCTCCCGAGCTGGGCTGACACCGTCCAGGCTCAGGAGTCGCAGCCCGAGAACACCGCCACCTCTGACCAGACCCAGGCTCCTGCAGACCGGGCTCCTGAGGACCAGACTTCAGAAGATCAGGCCCAGGAAGACGAGGCGATTTATGACGAGATCGTCGTCACCGGCGGCCTGATCGAAGACACCGTTCAGGACACCCCAGAGAGCGTGGCGGTGTTGAACTCCGACACCATCACCGACTCCGGCGCCACCGAGCTGCAGGATATTTTCAACCAGACCGCCAACGCCTACCCCATCGCCAACGGCGAGGGCTTC
>JBCCLG010000484.1:0-4852 GCA_039027015.1 Acidobacteriota bacterium
CACCAGGGTCAGCGGCACCCTAGTGTAGCCGGTGTCCTGAAAGGGGTTGTAGAAGTAAATCTCGTACGGACCGTCGAGCGCCTCGATTTCGAAGTAGCCGTCGCCGTCGGTTTGCGCGTAGCTGAAGTCGGCCGCCACGGCCACGAGGCCCCAATCGTTCACCACCTGGGTGGTTCGGTAGACCAGCCGGGAGGGCGCGCCCTGGACCGTGCCGTCGTCTTCGCGCACGAAGGTCCGACCGCGGATCGTGCCGCTGGCGAAGCGCACGGTGATGTCGTCGCTGTCGCCCGGAAAGCGCAGCTCGGCGAAGGCCAGGCCGCCCTGCGCGCCCTTGTAGGCGTGCACGCCGAAGGTGCCGGCGTTCTCGCGCGGGATGGCGAATCGGCCGTCTGAGCCGCTGGAGGTCTCGTAGGTCCAGCGAGTGGACCAATAGCCTCCCGCCAGGTGGATGGTGGCCCCCGCCACCGGCTGGCCCTGCTCGTCGAGCACGGTGCCGTAGATGCCGCCCTCGATCTCCTGCTGATCCTCGAAATAGAGGTCGGCGTTGCGCACCTGGCCGGCCTCCACGGTGGCCCTCACGTTGGTCAGCTCGCTACGCTCGAGGTCGGCGGCGTTGATTTGGCGGTTGCCGGCGAAGACCTCGTCGATGGAGTAGAAACCCTGGGCGTCGGTGAGGACGTTGAACGGCGTACCCTCGACCCAAACCCGGGCGCCCGCCACGGGCACCGCTGAACCGTCGGTCAGGCGGCGACGCACGAAGCCCTCCACCGTGCCGCGGTCGTCGCGCAGCTGAAGCTCCACGTACTCGACCTCGTCGGCGTCGAGCTGGAAGAAGAGCTGGGTGCCGCGCTCGCCGGTGGTGCCGTCAAAGGCCTCGATCTCCGCGAGGCCCGCGGGCACCACGCCGAAGTCGAAGGTGCCGTCGCTCGCGCTGCGGGCGACGTTAACCCGCGCGCCGTCCACGTAGAGCGCGATGTAGGCGCCGGCCTCGGGCTCGCCGGTGGCAAAGTCCGTCGCCAGTCCGGAAACCCGCGCGGTCGCCGCGTCGGGACGGCGGAGCATCACCAAATCGCGCTCCACCTCCGAGCCGGCGGTCTCGACTTCCACGGTCTGGAAGACCCGGTTCCCCTGGTCGTCCTGGGCCCAGAGGGTGACCGTGCCGACCGCCACCTCGGCCATCCGGAAATTGCCCGACTCATCGACCCAGGCCCGCCGGCCGCTGTCGAAGACCGGGTTATAGGCGAAGACCTCGAGGCCCGTGGGCACCGTGCCGTCGTCATAGAGCACTCGGCCGCTGACCACGCCGCGGCCGGTCATCACGACGTTGAGCTCCTGGGTCGTTCCGGGAAAGCGCGCCGCGCCGGTGGCCGTGCCGTGATGGGGCCCGAAGGAGGACGAGGCGACCAGCTCGAAGCGATTCGAGCAGTCCGTTTGGCGCACGTAGTCGAAGTGGAAGCGGCCCTCGCCGTCGGCCCGCACCGCCGCCGTGCGGTGCTTGACGCAGGTGGTGCGCCCGCTGACGCCGATTCGATCCCACTGCCAGAGACCGACCTCGGCAAAGGGCAGAGGCTGGCCGTAAGGGTCCTTGACCTGACCCTCGACCTGGACGCCCAGCTGCTCGGCGCGGATCGCCACCTGAACCGACTCATTCGAAAGAGTTCGGCCGAGCACGTCGCGCACGTCGTCAACCCTCAGCAGGTGAAGGGCAGGATCGATCAGCGGGCTCAAGGGGTTGTCGAAGACCACCTGCACCACCCGGGGATTGAAGAGGCCCTCAAAGGGGTTCTCGATCACCCCCTCGCCCAGGGCGTTGCGGCCGATGTCCTGCTCGACCCGGGTAATGCCGCCGTTCGAGACCTTGCCGTCGAGGGTAAATCTGGCCGGGTCGCGCGGCACCAGGCTGGCGAGGTCGACCTCGCTGCTGAACAGCACCTCGACCACGTGGCCCGAGGGATCGGTCTTGATGTCCTGGATCGCCGAGACGACCTCGAAGGGCCGGGGGGCCAGGCTGCTCAGCTGTCCCGGAAGCGAGCGATCGGCCTGCCCGTCGCCATCGTCGTCGATCTCGAGACTGAGGATCCCCTCGACCAGGCCAAAGTCGACCCACGCCGATCCCGCGGGGTCGAGGGACACCGAGCTCCAGGACACGACCCCCATGCTGGGACTCGAGTCGGTAGCCGGCAGCAGGACGCGAAGACCGAAGCTGCCGGTGTAGTCGCGGCGCACGATCGCCCGATAGCCGCCCTCCTCCGGATGCGCGAGGAGGGCGAGGGTGCCGTCGTCGAGGGGCAGGAGATCGGCGAACGGCAGATCGCGCCGCGCGGCCAGATCGTCGCTCGATTTGCCGCTCGTGCGGCTCACCAGCTCTAACCGAGTGCCGACGCCCAGGGCGGCTACCAGCTGAGGATCGAGATAGCTCGTCACCGTGGCCATCCGCTCAAAGGCCTCGGCGGTCGTCCGGCTCGAGAAGATCTCGGCAGACTCCACGGAGAAACCCAGGCCGCGATCGGTCGAGCGGCGCATTCGGTCCCACTCCCAGGCGTCGTCGTAGCTGCCGATCCACTCGAGATTGAGGATCGACAGGGCGTCGAAGAGATCGTCGCCCAGCGAGAGGTGGCGCGCCGTCTGCACCAGCTGATAAACCCGCTCGTGGAGGGTTTGGCGGTGCACCCGCGGGAGCGTCGGGGCGACGCCGGGGGTGATCGTCGAGAGGCTGTGGCCGAGACCCAGGAGGCCGAGGGCCTCGCGCCGCAGGGCCTCGGGAAGCTGATCGATCACCGAAGGCATCGCCAGGCTCAGCGGAGAGAGCGGCACGCCGTTCGAGATGCCCACCGAGAAGTCGAAGCTCGGCACCAGCGCGCTGCCGGATTTGGCGGCGGCGGCGATCACCCGGCCGGTGATTTGGGACTCCAGGCGGAACTCGACGATCGAGGCCTCTCCGGGAAGCAGCGAACCGACGCTTTCTGTGGGGCTCTGACCGTCCGCCAGGCGAACTCCCGCCAGGCCCGAGGCCGGAAGATTGAAATCGATGCCGTTGACCGGCGCGTTGCCCAGATTGGTGAGGGTCACCGCCAGGGTGTAAAGCTCGTTCTCTCGCACCACTTCGGGATGGGCCAGCGACACCGAGAGGGTCGGGTCACGCACCAGAACGGCTCCCTGGGCGCGGCCGGTGATCGGCCGTGGGCCGCCGGGCATCCCCTCGAGAACGCCCTGCATGTCGAACTCCACCAGGTGCGAGCCCTCGCGCAGGCCCTCGACCAGGAATTCCGCCTCGCCGCTCGCCTGCGCCACCAGCAGCCGCAAATCGTCGTCGGTCCCGACCTCCCCGTCGGGGCCCGGAGCGCGCACGGGAACCGGAACGCCCAGGGGGGTGGGCGGATCGGTCTCGGCGGCGCGCAGGCCCGAGGGCAGCGTGGCCTTGGCGGTCAGGTCGCGCACGGTCAGCGCGTCCCCTTCGGGCGCGCCGTTCTGCACCATCAGGACCACGGAGAAGAATTGGTGCAGCAGACTAATGTCGCTCGGGAACATGATCACGCCGACCATGGGAGGAGCCGGCGGACTGTCGACGCGGCACGGGATTTGGTTGAGGTCGCAGCCGCCCTTGGGCACGATCTCCCGCTCGACGGTTCTTTCGAAGTCGACCTTGAACGGCGTGAGCTTCGGGGCCACGAAGCGCGGAGCGAAGGTCCGGTTCTGATCGTCGCTGAGGGAGGGAATCGAGATCTCGTTGGCCTCGAAGCCGTCTTCGCCGTCGTTGCCGTAAAGCCGGTAGACCACCGGCAGGGCGTACTGCTGCACTTCGCCGTCCTGGAGCCCGAAGCCGAAGGTCAGGTTGAAGGCCTGGTAGCTGCTGTCGCCCACCACGATGCCGTAGCTGCGCATCTCCTCCTCGGACATCGCCTGCGCTTCCACCCGAGTGACCAGGATGCGGGTGACGTCGATGGCGACTTCGCGAGGCTCGCTGTAGGCCAGAAGCTCACCGCCCTGCTCGAGGCGGATATCGCTCAGCGAATAGCGACCTTTGAGCCTCAGCCGGGGGATCCTGAAGGGCTCGTTGGGCACGGTCTCGAGGCGCACGACGCCGCTGATCTCCGGGCCCGAAAGCTCGCCGACCACGCGCAGATCCGGGGGCAAGACTCCTTGCCCCACGTCGTAGCCCTCAAGGAGGGTTTCGACCAGGGTCGGCGTGTCGAAAGGAACGGTCTGCTCCGCCGGACTGGCGGTGAGCTGAGTGCCCGCGATCAAGAGCTCGCCGCTGCCCAAATCTTGGGCCGAGGCGAAAGGCGAGAGATGCGCGAGGCAGAAAATGAGCAGAAAAAGGGCGAACGAAGGGCGCGACGCGAGGACGCGACGAGAGATCCCGATAGTCATGTAAGGCTCCAGAGGGCTCTCTCGAAAGAGAGCCTCAGCAACTTCCCGTAGGCGAATAAAGGCGGAGGATGTCTAGCGATCCTGAGGCGCTCGACCGGCGAGGTGCCGTCTCGCGCGCCGCAATCTCAAGACAGGAAGGACCCTACATGAGACGATCTGAGGTGGCAAGCCTGTCAGGCAATTTTTTTGAGGCAAATTTATGACGCTATCGGGCTATCCTGTGGCGTATTACGCCGTGATCCCTATATTTCACCTGGCATCGCTTCTCTCGCCTTCTTACAGCCTGAAGCGTTTGCCTCCTCTGAATCCTCGGAATTCGCCGGGCACGGGTCTGCCCGGAAGAATCCCTGCGGAACCTCCGGCCGCCAGACCGAGCCTCGTCAGATTTGCTCTGACTCCCGCTGGATCGCCGCCTTAAAAGTCGCCAACTTGAGGGCAATTTTCCGAGCCCGCCAAGCGGCCAGGAGAGGTAGGATGCTGG
>JBCCLG010000485.1:0-4852 GCA_039027015.1 Acidobacteriota bacterium
CCCGGTCACTCACGCGTCCGCTAGGCCGCGTGATCTTCCCTGAGGCCCGGCGTCCGTGCGCCGGGCCTCGCCGCGTCTGCGCTCGGAGGGCCGAGTCTTCTCAAGATCCGCGAGGCGGCGACCTCGCGGCCGTCTCAGGCGGTGGCGCGCTCGGGGACCGGGGCCTCGTCGGGCTCCTCGGCCTCTCGCCAGCGCTTGGCCTTGGCGCGGGCCAGGGTGCCGGTCAGGGTGATGTAGGTCACCGGGATGAGCAGCAGGGTCACGAGGGTCGAGGCGAGGAGGCCGCCGATCACCACTCTCGCGAGGGCCGCCTGAACCTCGGCGCCGGTGCCCAGCCCGATGGCCAGCGGCATCAGGCCGAGAACGGTGGTGGTGGTGGTCATCAAGATCGGCCGCAGGCGGAGGCGCGCGGCCTCGAGCACGGCGTCGAGGGTCGAGCGCCTGCCCAGGCGCCGGAGATGGTTGATGGTGTCGACGAGCACAATGGCGTTGTTGACCACGATGCCCACCAGCATGATGAGCCCCATGACGCTCTGCAGGTTGAGGGTGGTGCCGGTGAGGAGCAGGGTCGGCACCACGCCGATCAGCGCCATGGGCACCGAGATCATCACGATCAGGGGATCGAGAAAACGCTCGAACTGCGCCGCCATCAGCATGTAGACGAGCGCTAAGGCCATGGCGATCGCGATGGTGAAGTCCTGGCGCGCGCGGAGCTGCTCCTGGTACTGACCGCCGAAAACCAGGGAGTAGCCGGTCGGCATCTGGATACCGTTCTCGCCGCGCAGGGCGGCGCGCACTTTCTCCATGGTGTCGCCGAGGGCGACGCCGTTCTCGAGGCTGGCGGTCACGTAGGTCACGCGCTGGCCGTCGACCCGCTGGATGGAGGTGGGACCGCGGCCGCGCTCCTGGCGCACCACCGCGGAGAGCGGTACGGTCTGGCCGGTCGGGGTCGTGAGGCTGACGTTGTCGAGATCCTGACCGACCAGCCGGTCCTCGGGGCGCAGGCGCACGACGATGGGGAATTCGTCGCCGCCCTCGCGGAAGCGGCCGGCCTCGAGGCCCGCCACGTTGGCCTGCACGGTGCGCGCCACGTCGGCGACGGTCATGCCGAGGGCGGCGATGCGCTCGCGGTCGAAGATCAGGCGCTGCTCGGGGGTGCCCTCCCGCCGGCTGATGCGGGTGCCGGCGACGCCGGGCACGTCGCGCAGGCGCTCCCGCACCTGGTTGGCCAGGGCCGCCGTGCGCTCGAGGTCGAAGCCCCGAAGCTCGATTTCGATGTCGGAATCGCCCTGGCCCGAGCTGAACACCCGGCGCAGGATCCACAGGCCGGGCTGGGCGTCGACGTCGATTTCGGCGCCCGGCACCTGACCCTCCACCGCCCGCCGCAGGCGGTCCGCCAGCTCGGCGCTCGAGACCGCGCGCTGGTCCTGGGGCACCAGCTTGAGTTCCACCTCGGCGCTGCCGCCGCGCACCTTGGTCGACACCACCTGCACGGAGTCGGGCGGCAGGGTGCGGCGCGCCAGGGTTTCAAGCTCGTTCAGGTAGGAGCGGACGACGGCGATATTGGTGCCTTCGGCCATCTCGATCTCGACGTCGATCTCGTCGGCGTCGGTCTGCGGCGAGAGCTCCACGGGGATCTGCGGCCACAGGGCGAGGGCGGCTAGAAGCAGGGCGCCGGTTGCTAAGAAGACCCGGCCGCGATGGCGGGCGGCGGAGCGCAGGCGGCCCAAGTACCAGGTCTCGAGCCGGTCGAAGAGACCGGGGCTTCGGCGCTGGCGCCGCGCCGGCTCCTGCGCGCGGTCCGCCAGGCGCAGAAAGCGGGCGGCCAGCATGGGCACCAGGGTGAGGGCCACGAGCAGCGAGCAGGCGAGGGCGAAGATCACCACCAAAGCGAGGGACTGGAAGAGGCGGCCGCTGGTGCTCGAGGTGAAGACCACCGGCAGAAAGATCACGCAGGTGGTGAGGGTCGAGGCCAGGATGGCGCCGGCTACCTCCTGGGCGCCGCGCCCGGAGGCCTCGAAGGCCTCTTCGCCGTCTTCCTCGCGCTTGCGCACGATGCTCTCGAGCACCACGATGGCGTTGTCGACGATCAGTCCGACGCCGAGCGCCAGGCCTCCGAAGGTCATCTGGTTGAGGGTCAGGCCGCCGAAGAAGAGAAGGCCGAAGCTCGAAATCACCGAGATGGGTATCGACAGCGCGATGATCACCGTGCTCGATCGGTTGCGCAAAAAGAGGTAGAGCACCAGCACCGCGAAGAGGGAGCCCCAAAGGGCCGAGCTGCGGACGCTGTCGATCGACTGGCGGATGAATTCGCTTTGGTCGGTCACCAGGGTCAGGTGCAGATCGTCGCGTTCGGCGTTGACCCGATCGATCTCCTGGCGGATGCGCTGGGCCACCTCGACGGTGTTGGCGCCGCTCTGCTTCTGCATGCGCACCTCGATGGACGGCATGCCGTTGACCTCGGCGAGGTACTCCACGTCTTCGTAGTCGTCGCGCACCCGGGCGACGTCGCGCACGCGAATCGGCAGGCCGTCGCGCTGGGTGATCACCGTCATGGCGATCTCCTCGACGCTGGCGTACTCGCCGACCGAGCGCACGTAGAGGTCGGTCAGGCCGCTCTTGACGTTGCCGCCCGGCAGGGTGACGTTCTCGCGGTCGAGGGCGCTGCGCACCTCGAGCGCCGTCAGGCCGGTGGCGGCCAGGCGGTCGCGGTCGAGGTCCACCCGTATCTGCCGGTAAACGCCGCCGCGCAGCTCGATGGCGCCGACCCCGGGAATTTGCTCGAAGCGGCGGGAGAGATCGTTTTCGAGGACCCGCGTCAGCTCCTCGAGATCGCGGCTGGAGGTGACGGCCAGGGTGACCAGCTCGATGCGGTCGAGGTCGAGCTTCCAAATCTGCGGCGCTCCGGCCTCCACCGGCAGGTCGTCGCGCAGTCGATCGAGGGCGGCGCGCAGGTCGTTGGCGGCCTCGTCGAGGCTGGTGCCCTGGCCAAAGCTGAGGCGCACGCGGCTTCGGCCCTCGGAGGACCTGGAGCTCATCGACTCGAGGTTGGGCAGACCCGAGACCGCGTTCTCGATCGGGTCGGTGAGGATCTGCTCGATTTCCTGGGGCCCGACGTTCGGATAACTGACGCTGACCGTGAGCTGGGTAAATTCGAGGCTGGGCAGAAGGTCCACCGGCAGGCTGCGGAAAGAGACGATGCCGATCACGATCAGGATCAGGTAGAGCATCGCCGTCGCCACCGGGCGGCGGATCGAGAGCCGCGGCAGGGAGAGCGGCTGCGCCGCCGGCGTCTTGTGCGACTTCGGCTTCTGGGTTGAGGTCGGGGGAGGCGGGGTCATGATTTTTTAGGCTCCCGTCCGCGGATTCTCGGCCCGATCCGGCTGGCCTTCGGGCGGGCTCCCGGTCTCCCGATTCTCGAGGCGGGAATCGGCGGCGAAAACGTCGCTCTCGGGCGGCTCGATGCCGATTTCCCGCGCCAGGCGCTGCTGCTTGGCCATGAAGTCGGCGAGGAGATTCTCCTGCTGGAGGCTCTGGAGCTCGATCAGCCGGTCCCAGGAAGCCGCCCGGACCCGCGCTTTCTCGTCCTCCCCCGCGCCGAGAAGCTGCTGCCCGACCGTCACCACCCACTCGCCGGGCTCGACGCCCTCGACGCCCACCGTCGAGCGCCCTTCGGCGAGAATCCGGAGGGTCCGGCGCTCCACCGGCAGCGGGCGGGTGCCCAGCTCCGGTCCGGGAACGCCTCCGTCGGCGGTCGCGGCGTCCACCACGTAGGTCACCCGCTCGCCGGTGCGCGGATCCTCCCAGGCGGCGCTCGCCGGAATCAGGGTCGACGTCTCGGTTTCGCCGTAGAGAACGTCGACGGTCACGAACATGCCCGGTCGCAGCGCCCCGTCCTGCTGGTCGAGGTCGATCTCGCCGAGGGTGCTGAAGCTGTCGCCCGAGAGGAAGGGCGAGATGCGGGAAAGCGAGGCGCGGAGCGGAGAGGAGAGGCTGTCGGCGCGAATCTCCACCGTCATGCCGGGGCGCAGCCGGGCGATCATCGCCTCGGTGAGCGGCGCCTCGATCTTGAGACGCTCCAGGCTGCCGAGAACGAAAAGCTCGCTTTGGGCGCCCACCAGCATGCCGGGCTCGGCGTTGCGTCTGCCCACGTGCCCGGCGGAGGGCGCGCGCACCAGCGCGTCGGCGATGTCGGCGCGGCGCTCGTCCGCGGTGGCGGCGGCCTGTTCGACCCGCGCCGCCGACTGCTCGGCGCTGGCGAGGGCCCCTTCGAGGCGGGCCTCGAGGGTCTCGAGGTCCAGCCGGCTCACGACCTCCTCCGCGGCGAGGCTGCGCCAGCGGGTGACCTGGGCCTCAAGTTCCGCCACGCGGGCGTCCGCCTCGCGCCCCTGCGCCTCGGCCAGGCGCACGCTCGCCTCGGCCTGGCGCAGCTGATCGCGCAGCTTCTCGTCGTCGAGGCGCACCAGCGGCTGGCCTTCGCGGACCCGCTCGCCGCTCTCCACCAGGACCTCCAGGATGGGCGCCTCGATTTGGGGCCGGATCACCACCTGGTTGGCGGCTCGAACGACCCCCGAGAGGCGCTCTTCGAGAGGCAGCGTGCCGAGGCGCGCCTCGACCGCCTCAACCGGCGGCGCCAGCTGCTCCTCTTCGCCTTGCGGGGTGTTGGACGACGGCGAAGCGCAGGAGATGAGGAGCAGAGTCGCGGGAACGATCCAGGGAAAAAATCGCACGATAAAAAACCTTCGGGGCTCGCTTTCGGGTTCGTAGATGCCAGGGGCGGCGAGGAAAGCTGCCTGATGAGCCAGCCAACCACCGGTGGTTTCGACCGGGAGCGGCCGCTGGAGGCCATGCC
>JBCCLG010000486.1:0-4837 GCA_039027015.1 Acidobacteriota bacterium
GCAGCACCTTGAGCAGCTTCTCGAGGTCCAGCTCCAGGCGGCCGACCTCCTCGCGGAACTGCGGCAGGCTTCTTTGCGCCGAGCGGCCCTCGTTGATCTCCCGTTCGAGGTTGCTGTAGCGCGACTCTTCCCGCTCGATGTCCTTGCGCATGGTGTCGAATTTTGTGTAGTGAAAGCCCGCGTAAATGCTGCCCGCGAGCACCACGGCGACCGCAGCCGAGTAATACCAAGGCTTGCCTTCGAGACCGGTTTGAAATCCTGATTGGGCCATCGTCTTCGTGATGCCTCCCGGCCTCAGGCCGCGTCTGCGGCGGCCTCGTCGTCTCCCTCTTCCCCTTCTTCCTGTTCCGGTTTCGGCACGGTGAAGTTGAAGCTGAGGTCGAAGGTGTAGCTGTTGCTGGCGCTACTGCGAATGTTGGAGGTGTTGGGCTCGGCGAATGTCTCGACCCGCTTAAGGTTTTCGATGAAGGCGGCGATCGAGTTCCAGTTGAGCGTTTGAGCCTTCATCCTGACTGTCTTGCCGCGCACTTCCATGCTGCTGAGCCACACCAGTTCGGGAAGGGCCTGGGACACCTCGTCCATCACCGTGACGGGGCCGCGGCGCTGGCTGTTGAGCCCCTCGATGATCTCGATCTTCTGCTGCAGCCTGCGGCGCTTCTTCTTGAAGTCCTCGACCTCTTTGAGGATCGGGGCCAGGGCCTCTTTTTCCTTCTGCGCCTTGGCGACCTTCTCCCGCTGCTGCTCGAGGTCCGAGTTGAGGCTCAGGTAGAAGCCCAAAGCGACCAGCAAACCGACCACCAGCCCGGCGGTCAGAATGTAGAGGGAGGGATCTTGCTCGCCGAGGGTCAGCTTGGACTTCGCCTTGCGGGCGACGACCGGGCGCCTGCCTTCGGAGATCAGGTTGATACGAATCATCGCTAGTCTCCCACCCGCCGGATGGCCAATCCCACGGATACCGCGAGCATCGGCGCGATCGACTCGAGCCACTCACTGTTGAAGTCGTTCTCTTTGAACTGCACCTGGCGAAAAGGATTCAGCAGCTCGGTGGGCACGCCGAAGCGCTCGCGCAGCACCTCGATCAAATTCGGGGTCAGCGCGCAGCCGCCGGACAGCACCAGCTCGTCGATCGCGCCCTCCGACGAGGTCGCGCTGAAGAAATCGAAGGTCTTCTGGACCTCATTCGCCATCTCGCCCGACTGGCTGTCGAGCACGGGGCGGGCCTCGGCCAAGCCGTAGGCGCCCACCGACTCGCCGCGCTTGAGCAGCTCGGCCTGATCGAAGGACAGGTTGAACTCGCGCTGCAGGGCTTCGGTGAACTGATTGCCGCCAAACGAGATATCGCGCCAGAAGACGCTCTGCCCGCGCACGATGATGTTGATGTTGGTCACGCCCGCGCCCATATTGATCAGGGCCACGTTTTTGAGCGGGTCGAGCTCGTAGTTGAGCTCGTAGGCGTTCTGGATGGCGAAAGCGTCGATATCGACCACCATCGGGCTCTTGCCGCTCTGCGAGATCACCGACTTATAGTCGCTGACCTTTTCTTTCTTGACCGCGACCAGGAGAACCTCCATGTCCTCGCGCCCGGGCTCATCCTCGGACAGGGTCACGTAGTCGAGTTCGACGTCCGAGATATCGAACGGAATGTGCTGCTCGGCCTCCCAGCGGATGGACTCGTCGAGCTCCTCCGCCGACATCGCCGGCAGCTCGATCTTCTTGATGATCACCGAGTGGCCGGAGACCGAGGTGGCGAAGTTGGCGTTCTTCACTCCGCTCTGGCCGTTGAGTTTTTGAATGGCGTCGACCACCAGTGACGAGTCCATGATCGATCCGTCGACGATCGCTTCTGGTGATAGTGGCTCGACGCCGATGCGCTGCAGCTGGAACTGCCCGCCCTTCTTCTCTTTCAGCTCGACCAACTTGATGGTCGCGCTGCCGATGTCGAGACCTACGACGCCTTTGGAGCGAGAAAAGAACACCGACAAGTGCCTCTCAGGTGGCGGAGCGCGAGCCGTCGGCTCAAGCTCCGAAAGACTGTAATGATGCGAACTTACCTCGATTCCTACAAGCGTGGAACGAGCGTAGCAGCGCTTCCGGATCACTGTCAAGAATGATCATTTATCGATTGCTATAAGTAGCCTACCACGCTAGCACACCCCTTCCGGCAAGACACCACATCTGGTGTTTGCTGATCTCTAAGACACGACATATGGAAGGAGAAAGCCGCTCTCTCGTCGCGCCATCACTCCGCTCCGCTCACCAACTCGCCGTGCAGCCGCAGGACCTCCTGATGGACCCGAGCGGCGAGGGCCCGGCGGTCTTTGGGCGCGGCGTCCTCGGTGGGGATCGGCTCGCCCACCGCCACCCGCAGCCTTGTTGGCCTGAAGCGCGGCCAGCCCCGCGGCATCGCCCGGCCGGGCCCCTCGACGGCCACCGGCACGAGGGGCGCGGAGCTGGCGATAGCCGCGGCCAGCATGCCCGCCTTGAAACCGCCGACGCGGCCGTCTCGGCTGCGCGTGCCTTCGGGAAAGAGCAGCACCGACTTACCGGAGCGCAGGGCGTCGGCCGTCCGCTCGATGCTGAGCCGGGCGGCTTCGGGATTGGAGCGATCGACGAAGATCATCTCCATCGCGCGGATATACCAGCCCAGGAAGGGCACGCTGCGCAGCTCGCTCTTGACCACGAAATGCAGGGGCGTCGGCAGAGCCCTGAACAGCAGGGGGATATCGAGGAAGGACTGGTGGTTCGACACCACCACGCACGGCCGGCTCCAGTCGACCTTCTCGGCGCCGCGGACGCGCTGTGGAAAGGGGCCGAAGAAGAGCAGCGGCGGCGCCCACAGCCAGCGGGCCATCCAAAAGCCCGGCCGGGTCGAGCCGGTGGCCAGCCGGGCGAGGAGCGCCAAGGTAATGCACGCCATCGACCAGGACAGCGTGAAGACCAGCTGCAGGAGGTTGATCGGAAACCACAGCGCGGAGGTCACGGTCGCAGAGCTCCCAAGGCCGGCAGCACCGTCAGGGTGGCGATCAGGCAGGCCACCACGCCGATCGAGACCAGCAGCCCGCCGTTCGCCAGTCCGGGAATCGAGGAAAGCATCAGGCTGCCGAAGCCCACGCAGGTGGTGAGGGTGGTGAGGGTCATCGCCAGGCCGGCGCCGGCGACCGAATCGCCCAGGCGGCGCAGCCTGAAGCGGGCGGCGGCGACCTCATCCGGCCCGGCGACTCGGGCGCCGTGCACCGCGTGCAGCCCGTCGTCGATGCCGATGCCCAGGAGAATCGGCACCACCGAGAGCGAAAGAAGATCGAGGGCGCGGCCGCTCGAGCCCCATAGCCCCAGGGCCCACAGGGTGCCGAGGCCCACCGGCACGCCGGCCAGAAGGCACGCCAGGAGGTCGCCGCGGAAGGACGCCGCGACCACCAGCGCCACCAGACCCAGGCCGAGCAGCGCCAGATTATTGAGGTCCTGAGACGCCACGCGCTTCATCGCCTCGCCGAGGCGCGGCGCGGAGGCGAGGGCTGCGCCCGGAGCCCGAGCGACGATCGCCTGCCATACGGCCTCGGGCGGGCCCGAGGCCCACTGATCGTTCTTGAGACGCACGCGCAGGGCGGCCCACGCCGTGCCGTCCGCCTGCACCTTGACCAGCTCGCCGAGGGCCGCCGGCCAGTCGGCCCGGGTCGGCGCGCCGGGATCGACGCCGCCCGCCAGAGCGCGCAGGGCCGAGAGCCCGGGCTCAAACGCCCGGGGCGCGAGGTTGGCGGCGCGCAGCTCCGCCTCCAGGCGCTCCGCCGCCGCGCCGAGATCGGCGGCGCTGCCAAAGCGCTCCAGGCGCTCCAGGCTGCGCTCTTCGGGCACCAGCCAATCCGCCGCCGAGAGCACGGAGAGCCCCTCCTCGGAGGACAGGATGCCCTCCACCGCCGCCGTCCGCCTGAGGGCCTCGTCGAGGTCCTCGCCGGGGATCAGGAGGGTCGCGGTGTCGATTCCGAGACCAAACTTCTCGACCAGCAGGCGCTCGGTCTCAAACACCGGATTGTTCGCGGGACGCATCGCGGTGAGGTCCGGGTCGAGGGAGAGTTTCGCCAAGCCCGGCAGCGCGGCGAGGCTGCCGAGGGCCGCGAGGGCCAAGACCCGGCGCGGATGACGCCGGGAGAACGCGCTCACCGACTGCACCAGGCCGTCCGCCAGGCGCCACAGGAGACCCGGCTCCCGCACGCTCGGGCGCAGCGCCAGGAGGGCGGCGCCGAGGGTGGCGGTGGCCAGCAGGATCGCGACGATGCCGGCCGAGACCACCACCCCCAGCTCGCGCAGGGGCCGGAAATGCGCGACCCCGAGGGTGGCGAAGGCCGCCGAGGTGGTGAGGGCCGAGGTCGCGATGCCGGGCCCGGCGTCGCGAAAAGCGCTGGCGAGGGCTGAGGCGGCGTCCTCCCCGGCGAGCCGCGCCTGCCGAAAGCGGGTGCCGCCGTGAATGCCGTAGTCCATCCCCAGGCCGACCAGCACCGCCGCAAAGCCGAGACCGACGGCGGTCACCGACCCGAGGATCACGGCCAGGGCGGCCGCCGTCGCCAGCAGAGCGAAGGCGAGGACCGCGACGGCCGAATGCGGAATCCAGAATCCGCGAAAGGCCAGCATCAGGATGAGGGCGCAGCCGGCCACCGAGCCGAAGATCGTCTTCTCCATGTCGGCGCGCACCAGCATTTCGTCCTGGGCCGCGTAGAGGGGACCGCCGACCGCCCGGGCGCTCACGCCGGGCCACTCGGCAGCCAGCCGCCCGAAGGCCTCTTCCAGGGTGGCCAGCAGACGCCGCCCGCCCGCGGCGTCGAGCTCGCCGCCCGCGGGAGTCAGC
>JBCCLG010000487.1:0-4835 GCA_039027015.1 Acidobacteriota bacterium
CATGGAATCGAGCGACTTGATACTGCACCGGCGGTGCCGCCCACGCGCCCCCACACTCGTTTTCTGCACTCGCGCGGCGCGCCGGGGAGATTTCGAGCGTGCGGCGGAGCTTCTAAGAGAGGTGCTCGCGACCCAGCGTCAAAGCGTCGGCGAACGCTCGGTGACGACCCTCATCTCGCAGCAGATCCTCGGCGAGATCCTGTTGCGAGGCGGCCAGCTCGAGCCGTCTCGCCAGGTGCTCGAGGCGGTGCTGCCCTTGGCCTACGAGACCGAGGGCCTGGATCCCCCCGTCGGACCGTTTCGCACGGAACGTAATCTGGCGCAGATCGAGATCTGGCAAGACGATCAAGCCGCAGCGCGCCGTCGACTCGACCGCGCCGTCGTCCACGAAAAATGGAGTGAGCTAGCGCCCGTGCAGCGATGCGAGCTGCTGATCCTGCGGGCCAGTCTCGACGGCGGCGCCGCCGGAAGTGGGCGCCTCGCGAGTGCAGAAAAAGAGTGTGGGGGCGCGTGGGCGGCACCGCCGGTGCAGTATCAAGTCGCTCGATTCCATGCCCAGCGACGAGAGCGAGAAGAAGCCCTCACGACGCTCGAAGCGCTGCCGAAGGCCCAGTTCATCGACGCCTGGATCGCGCAAGACCCCGCGCTTGTGTCGCTGAACGAAGAACCGCGCTTCCAGGCCTTCATCGCAGAAATCACGCCTCGCTGAGAGGCTTACTCTCGTTGCGGCTTGGGACGAGCCACGCCCCCACTCAGATCTGCCCCGCCCGACGCCACGCCGTCGACCCGAGCCTCCGGAGCGCCGAAGAAGACCATACCGTCATCAGCGGCCAAGGCGGCTCCGAAGCGAGTTCCGGTCTGCTCCCGTTGATCCGGAGGGAATCGGGGTCATCGAAGATGCTGGGACGGCGAGCAGGCAGCAGAGGATGGTGAAGGTGTACGGAGGCCTCTTCTTGCTCGCAGACGGACGCGGCTCACGGTCGGTCTACGGCAACCCGGCAAACAAGAAAGCCCGGCTCCCTCAGCTCTGCTGGGGATGGTTTCAGCGGCTCGCCGCGTCCTGCCAAAGCAAACGAGAAGGGCGGCCTCATCAGCCGCCCATTGATAGCTAAGGATTGCCGAAGCAAGGGCTAGAAGGGCAGCACCAGGCGGGCACAATGTCGTTGTGCGGCGCGAAGCAATAGCAAGGAGTGCCGCAGTTGTCATACTGAAGCTCACAGAAGCCAACCGCTACGGTGTCGCCGGCCTGCCACATTCCAAGCGTTGCAATAGCAGCTAAAGCGAGGATGAATGTCCATTTTTTCGCCAAATTACTCACCTCCTTACATTTGTTGATGTGTGCTCAACTCAAGAGAGGATTGGGTTGCATTTTCGCGTGCGACCATTCTCTTGATGGAGTCGGCGTCACCGGGGCTCAGTTCGCCGGGCCAGACTCCCAGCACAAGGCCTCTATCGCCGATCAGAATCGTTTGTGGGACGATGCTGATCTTGTAGTCAGCTAGCGCTGATTGCTGAATCGCGAATAGATCGTATTGCGGCAGATGCTTGCCTTTGTAGGCCATCAAAGCATCTAGCGGCTCGGAGGAAACTGCGGCAATCTGTACATGCCCTCGCAGTTCTGTTGCGAGCTGATTCCATAGGGGGCCAGTCTTCTTACATGCAGGGCAATCGGTTCTAAAGGCAAAGACTAGAGCCGCAGCATCTGCTGAGGGTTCGAGCGAGACGTTTCCGCCGGACAAGGGTTCAAGACGCAGCGGCGGAGTCTCACTTCCTATCCGAAGAAACTCCGGCTGTTGGATCTCCGTAATGGCCCGCACCATCGTTTTGAGGCTGCGGTTTTGCATCGCCAGCACTGCCACAGCGCTGGCGAGACTCATCAACACCAGGACAACAGTTAGCGTGAAAAATCTATCGTTAGGGGAACTCATGACCGTTCTGCGCTTATTCTTGAAGGAACAGACTGCGAGCCTCGACCTTTTGCATGGGCGTCAGCCCCTCTCGAGTCAGTCCAGCAGGCTGCTCGTCGCCCTTCAAGTCCAACTTCGTCTGAATAGATTTTTCTCCTCTACTCCTAGTGTTCTTTAATCTTATAACAGCCAGGGATATAGTGTCAATGCAGAAAGGTAGCGTCGCGGGAATCGAGATTGAATCGTGCTCTAAACCTGGTCGGCGAGAAGATGAAGCTCAATTTGGTCCGGATCCACGGGCAGCGCTGTCCCTTCCTTCTCGAGGCCATCGAGGGCTAGAAGAACGACTTCTCTCATTTCAGCCCTGTGTCAGACAGGGACCTTGAGCTGGCACTTCGTAGGTCTGGCGGGCGGCGCGGGGCTCCCGAGGCGTTGCTTTCTTGGCGAAGACTCCCCCGCAGACGGAGGAGAGGGGACCGGAGCGCTTCGCTCTGGCTTCTCGGTCTGAGGCGGAGCCTCGCTAGCGCAGCACCGAGCCAGCGCTCGGAGCATCAGAGGCCGAAATAGCGGGGTTGTTTCTTAGCAGGAGGTCCTCGGGTGCCTAGGTCCCCAGGCTACTGGGGCTCCCCCGGCCCAGGAGGCGCGACCAGTGCCCTTAAGCTTTCCCTAAGCTATTCCTTGGCCGGCCATCAGGCCTTCTTTGGGCTTCTACTGCAGGGTCGCTTCACTGCACCCGCGCAGCGTGCGGCGGGACAGGGACGCTCACGTGGAACAAAAATAATGCGTATGTCGCCATATGCAAATTAAACAGGAGACGGGACGTGCAGATCCGACACCTTTGGCCACCCGGCGGAATGCTCTTCTTCATCGCCCCCTTCGCTTCCCTGCTCGTCGCCTTCCCGGCGGACGCCCAGCTCGGCCCCGGGGGCACCCAGTTCTGGAGTCAGGACTCCCCGGGAATCGGCGTTGGCCTCGAGGCGGGTTCCGCGATGGGGACCGCCGTGGCGGCCGGCGATTTCAACTGCGATGGCTTCGATGACGTCGCCGTCGGCATGCCCCTTGAGAACCTGGTCCAGGGCAACGAGGCGGGCCGTGTGCTGGTGCTGCGGGGAGGTCCGGGCGGGATCACGGCCGAGGGCAACGTCGCGTGGGGGCAGAACAGCCCGGTGATCGGCGACCAGGCCGAGGGGAACGACCGATTCGGCAGCGTACTGGCCGCCGGGGACTTCGACGACGACGGCTGCGCTGATCTGGCCGTCGGCGTACCCATGGAGGAGCTCTCGGGCACCGCGGGTGCGGGCGCCGTGAACGTGATCTACGGCAGTCCCGACGGCCTAACCGGCGACGGCGACCTCTTCCTGACCCAGCTCTCCGGCGACCTCGCCACCGCGGCGGAGCCGGGCGACCGCTTCGGCGGCGCCCTCGCCGTGGGTGACCTCAACAACGACGGCATCGACGACCTGGCGGTCGGTTCCCCCGGCGAGGATGTCGGCAGCGTGGTGGATGCAGGCATGGTGCACGTGATCTACGGCTCCATGACCGGACTCCAGGTCTCCGGCTCGACGGCCCTGCGCCGCGGCGTCGAGCTCGACGGCCCGGCCCAAACGGGGGAGGGGCTGGGGTCCGCCCTGGCGGTCGGCGACTACGTCGGCTTCCTGGGCGATGAGCTGGCGATCGGCCTGCCGAGGAGCGAAGTCTCGGGTCAGGACCAGGCGGGCGCCGTGATCCTCGTTTCGGATGTCGACGGGTTCGCCTTCCAATCGCTCTGGCACCAGGATACGCCAGATGTTCCGGGCGTCAGCGAAGAGTTCGACCGCTTCGGCAGCACCCTGACGGCCGGCGACTTCAGCGGCGACGGCTTCGACGAGCTGGCCGTCGGCGTTCCCGACGAGGACCGCGAGTCTCCGGCGATCGGTTCCATCGGCGCCGTCAACGTGCTCGATTTCGTGACGGGCACCCACCAGATCTGGACTCAGGACGACCTGCCGCCGGAGGCCGAGGGTCTGAATGAGAGGTTTGGGTCCGCCCTCGCCGCCGGCGACTTCAACGGCGATGGCGCGGAGGACCTGGCCGCCTCCGCACCCCTGGAGGACCTCGGGCCCCTGAACATGGCAGGCCTGGTGCACGTGCTGTTCGGCGAACGGGGGACCGGCCTCACCGCCGATGGCGCTCAGATCTGGCTCCAGACCATCAACCCTTCGGAGGCCGGCGACGAATTCGGCCACGCCCTCGCCGTCGGCCGCTTCGCCGGCCGGGGCCACGACCTCGTGATCGGCGTGCCCGGCGAAACGGTGTCCGGAGCCACCGGCGCCGGCGGCATCAACGTGCTCTACACCGAGGTGCTATTCGCCGACGGTTTCGAGGGCGGGGATACCTCCGCCTGGTCGGCGACGGCCCCCTGAGGGGGTCCGCTTCACGCCGGGCCCTCGGGCCCGGAGACCTCGCCGGCCCCTAGAAAGGCGAGCCCGGCACCGGCCACTGGTGACCCGCGCGGCCCGGCCGAATCGAAGCACCGGGCGCCAGCCGATCGAAGATCCCGGTGGGCTCAGCCCCCGCCGTGCCGGAAGCCCTGGTCAGGGGAGGATTCGGACCACGCGTCGGTATCGCCCCCTTCAAAGCCGTCGGCGAAGATGGGGGACGCGCCGTTAAACCGCCGGTCGTAGTAGCGGAGCCAGAGCCGCTGGCCGACCGCCGTGAGACCCGCCGGCAGGAGATGGATGCAGTCGTCGAGGGCCTGCCTCGGGCTCGGTCGATCGAGGTCGCCCGGCGGCGCCAGGGTGCCCGGCGGGATGCTCTCGTCCGGAAAGCCGAAGGTGAGCTGCATCAAACCTCGGTGGTCGATCACCGTGACGCGGGGGTTGGCGGCGAAGGCGGCGGCGACGCCGTCGTGGAGGCGGTTGAGCGCGTCGTTCACCTGCCGCGGCGTCG